>CBDTZF010000230.1:0-4550 GCA_965364825.1 uncultured Rhodocyclaceae bacterium
TCCCAATGCCCGGAGCGCTCCCACAAGCTCCGGTCCATCATCAATGGCGTCTTGACTTCCTGATAGCCGGCATCTGTCAGTACGTTTCGCATGTACTGCTCCACCTGCTGCCAGAGGGTCCAGCCGTGCGGGTGCCAGAACACCATGCCCGGCGCGGTGTCCTGCAGATGGAAAAGGTCAAGCTGCTTGCCGATGCGCCGATGATCGCGCTTTTCGGCTTCTTCAAGCATATGCAGATAGGCCGCCTGATCATCCTTGCTTGCCCAGGCCGTGCCGTAAATGCGCTGCAGCATTTCGTTGCGCGAATCACCGCGCCAGTAGGCGCCCGCGACCTTCATGAGCTTGAAGACTTTCAGTTTGCCGGTGGACGGCACATGCGGGCCACGACACAGGTCGATGAAATCGCCTTCGCGGTAGAGCGACACGTCTTCGCCCTGCGGAATCGATGCAATGATTTCCGCTTTGTAGTGCTCGCCAATTGACTTGAAGAATGCCACCGCCTCGTCACGCGGCCAGACTTCACGGGTGACCGGAAGGTCGCGCTTGGCGAGCGCCTTCATGCGCTTTTCGATCGCCTGGAGATCTTCCGGCGTGAACGGCCGCTCGTACGAAAAATCGTAGTAAAACCCGTTTTCGATTACCGGGCCGATGGTCACTTGCGCTTCCGGGAACAACTCCTTTACCGCATACGCCAGCAGGTGCGCGGTCGAGTGACGCAGCATCTCGAGCCCGTCAGCATCCTTGGCGGTGACGATCTTCAGTTGTGTGTCGTGGTCGATGGTGTGCGTCACATCGACCAGTTTGCCCTCGACCTTTCCGGCCAGCGCCACGCGGGCAAGCCCCTCACCGATCGACTGCGCGACCTCGAGCACCGTCACCGGTTGCTCGTAGTCCCTGACAGAGCCATCAGGAAGTGTGATCTTGGGCATGCAAAAACCTCTTGAGGCAAAAAAAAAGCGCGGTCGTGACCGCACTTTTTTCGTTCAAACAGCAAACAACGCGGAACCTGACCTTTTCAATCAATGAGACAGGTGCAAGTTCGGACAGCCAATGCGGTTCGCTCCCTAGAATTGTTGGTAGGCGCGATTGGACTCGAACCAACGACCCCCACCATGTCAAGGTGGTGCTCTAACCAGCTGAGCTACGCGCCTAAGGAGCGCGAATTATAGCGGAATCCCCGACCCTGTCAAACGCCTTGGGAAAAACTCGTCAACCCCGCCGCTTCATGCGCATGTAGATGAAAAGGATGACCACTGCACCGACCACCGCACCGATAAAACCGGCACCTTGACCAGCACGATATAAGCCAAGCGCCTGCCCGCCGAAGGTCGCAATCATCGACCCGGCGATACCGAGAAGCGCCGTCATGATAATGCCGAGATCTTCCTTGCCGGGGTGAAGAAACTTTGCCACCACACCAGCCACGAACCCAATCAGGATTGTCCAGATAATTCCCATTTGCTTCATGCTCCCCAATAAAATATTACTGAAAATAACTAAGCAGCGGGCCACTGGCCGAGAAAGGCCCGCCAATGCTCTGCATCAATCGCCTCGAGCGTGCTGCGCACGAGCGCGAGTTCTTCGGCATAGGCGCCGGCTTCGAGTTCACCGCGCATCACTTGAAAACGCAGATACACAAGATAGGTATTCACCACATCGGTTTCGCAGTAGTCGCGGATTTCGGTGACACGCCCCGCGCGATACGCATCCCATACCGCCGATCCATCCATGCCCAGCTTGCCCGGGAAGCCCATCAATTTGGCCAGTTCGTCGAGCGGCGCGTTGGCGCGCGGCTGGTACATCGCCAGCAAGTCCATGAGATCAAGATGCCGGCTGTGATAGCGGCTGATGTAATTGTTCCACTTGAAATCCCGCGCGTCCGCCGCGTCACCCCCACCCTGTTCCCAGTAGCGCGGCGCGCTCACGCCATGCAACATGCCGCGATAGTGAAGCACGGGCAGATCGAATCCGCCACCGTTCCATGAAACGATTTGTGGCGTGAAGCGTTCGATACCGTCAAAGAAACGCTGGATGATCCCCGCCTCGTCGACATCCGGTTCGGATAAGGAAAAGACACGAAACTGCGACGCATTGCGAAACGCACAGGAAATGGTAACGACCCGATGCAGGTAGTGCGGCAAGAAATCGTTGCCGACTGCGGCGCGGCGTTTCTGAAAGGCGTACTCGGCGACTTCCTCGTCGGCCAGATCATCCGGCAGATCGTGAAGACGGCGCAATCCGGACACATCCGGAATCGTCTCGATATCGAAGACGAGGACATCGCTCACTTCTGCGTCCAGCGACCGCCGCGCTGCACCCACCAGTTTCCCGGCGCCTTGTCGATCCAGCGCTGCGCGAACGTATTTTGCACGTCATCGGCCCACTCGGGATGCCCGTTGGCCTGCGCGATCTCGCGGTACAGCGCGCGACGATCAGCGTTTTCCTCGGCTACCAGACGATTGACGTCGCCACGCTGGGCGAGCGGCGCCGCCGCAGCGTCGCGCACGGCGATCAGCCCCTGATCGGTCAGGCCAATCGCCCCCGAGTTGTAAAACGGTGTCAGGCGCACGTGCCGCTGCTGCATTGAGGATTCAAGTGCGGAAATCGCCGGCGTATCGATCTCCAGGTTGCCCTGGGCAAACGCCAGTGTCGCCCAAGCGGTAATGATCAGAACGATCGCACGAATAGTCAGCCTCATTTTGCCTCCCCGGCCTTGCCGGCATCTTTGCCCTGTTTGAGCTGCCACACTTCGTCAATGATCCGGTCGGCGGCCTTTTCTGCCGCCGCCGCCGGGAAGTAGATATTGATCGTCACGCACGCGCCCAAGCTCGTCGCCATCACGCCAGCCACCATCCAAAGTCCGAATCTGTTCATTCCTGCCTCACTGAACGATGGGTGTCGCGCCACCCGCCGTAATACGTTCAAGTCGTTCGATCAACTCGACCCAATCCACGCGGCGATTGTAGCCGATGACATTGAGCGCTGGCACACCGCCGCCGCGCACGATCTGGAACGGCGCATCGTCGGGGCCGGCGCCGTCCAATCCCTCCATCTCGCACACATTGCGGCGCAAGCGGCAACTCAAACCCAAATCGCGATAACCAAAATCGTTGAAAAACCGCAAGAAACTACGCTGGATGGCCGCAACCGCGCCAGCACCTCCCAATTCGGTGATGTTCTCCACCGCCCGCTGGCTGATGCGTCTTCGATAATCGCCCGGCGTGCTGCGGACCTCGGCGTCGAACATCACGGGCTTCCACGCCGCCATCTCTAGGCGGTGAACGCGCGCATCGATAAATCCGCTGACCGAACCGAAGGAAAAGGTTTCAGTGAGTTGCTCCAGATCGAGATGCTCCGCTGTCACATCTGCCGTCAGACGCGGCACCAGTCCGAAAGGATCGATCACCTGCAGTCCTGTCGCCTGAACGTATCCATCAAACGCCGCGATGACCAGCGCGCCGCCGAGCGCGATACGTCGGGCCGACGCGCTGACGTCGGGGATCGATGCCGAAAGGGTTCCGGCCATGCTCGGCAGGTCCAGTGCTTCGGTCAGGCGCCGCATCGAAACCGGCGCCATATAGATGCTCGCACCCGCCTGCCAGACATCCTCTGGTTTCTCGAAACCGAGCGAAGCGACAATCAGCGCGCCATCGAGCACCGGCAAGCGCATCGGCGCAAACGCCACGGCATCTTCAGACAAACGCGCATTGACTTCAAACGCCGAAAAATCGAGTTTTTGCCAGCCCAAGCCGTCGACGTGCAATTGCGCCGTCGTCACGCGATCTCGATGCCACGGGACTTCGCCGGAAATCGGCCCGACGCGAAAACGCTGCCCCAGGTAAGAAAACCCTGCGCCATCTAGCACCAGCGATGCCGACTCGAGACTGCCTGCCGACCACTGAAGCTGCGCGCCCGCCGCGCCGGCGACCTGCCATCGTTCGATCTGCGCGGGCGCAACCATCGGCAACACGAACTGCGGCACCAGCACCGCCAGATCGGCGCCTTCGGCGTGCGCTGCACCTTCCTGCCACTGCCCGCTGTCAAGGTCGAAACGCCCGTTGAACGTCAGGGCGTCGAGGCCGGGGGCACGCAGACGTGCCGATTCGACCTTGATCTGTCGCGCGTCGACCCGTCCGCTTGCGCTCAGGCTGATTTCCGGCGAAAGCAACACCGGATTCCAGAACACCGCCCCTTGCGGCCAATGCATGTGCACATCGCCCTCCCACGTTTCGCCCACGCGTTGCGCAGTTGCGTTCAGGGCGATCGTCAGCGCTTCGCCCGCATGCAGGCCGTCAGCATCGGAGAATTTTCCGCCGGAGACCACAAGATCGGCACTCACGCGCTTGCCCGCATAACGCGCGCTGCCATCAACCTCGCCGTCAGCCTGCCAATGCTCAAGCTGCGGCAGCCAGGCCGCAAGCCTGTTCAACCGGAGACGTGACAACGTCAGGCTGATCGCGCCGGCGGCACTGAGCCGTGCATCAATGGTTTCACCCGCTGAAAACGCGAGACGAATCACACCGGCCGATTTTGCGGTGTCGTAGCGCAAC
>CBDTZF010000231.1:0-4506 GCA_965364825.1 uncultured Rhodocyclaceae bacterium
AGCTGGAAGCGGCTGAACGCCGAGGGCGCCGTAACCTACCCGTGCGATGATGAAAACCACGCCGGGCAAGCAGTCATCTTTACCGAGACCTTCCCGACCGCCACTGGCCGTGCGCGCATCGTGCCCGCGGGCTTGGTGCGCGCCGACGAAACCCCTGACGACGAGTTCCCGTACGTGCTCATCACCGGCCGCCTGCTCGAGCACTGGCACACCGGCGCAATGACGCGCCGCGCCAGCGTGCTGGACGCGCTGGAACCCGAACCGATCGTGATGCTGCACCCCGACGGACTCGCCGCGCTCGATGCACACGCGGGCGACTGGATCGAACTACGCTCGCGCCGCGGCACCTTGCGTGCCCGTGTGCGTGCCGACAGCGGCATGCGCCCGAACGAAGTCTTCCTGCCATTTTGCTACCGTGAAGCCGCCGCCAACCTGCTCACCAACGACGCGCTCGACCCGTTCGGCAAGATCCCCGAGTTCAAGTATTGCGCCGTTCAGTTGGCCAGCGTCGCGGTGTGAAGGTGGAATGGTGCAATGCCCTTTGGATATTGACACTCTACGCGCCAACGACCGAACCGTAGGGTGTCAATAGGCGCAGCCGTATTGCACCATTTCACAGTTGATTGGTGCAATGGCCGCAGGTTTCGCCTGCTATTTGCGCTCAACCAGACGCGGCAGCGCGTCGAGGTGTTCGGCAACCGTTTCGGGGCCGGCGGCTGCGAGCAAAGTGATGGCTGCGCGCATGAGATCGTTCTTGCGCACGGCGCGTCCGCCGGCGCGCAGCGCGTCGCGCATCTGTTTGAGTGCCAGCGCTTCGCTCACCGACACTTCGACTGATATCGCCTTGGCCGCTTCGGCCTTTTTCGTGTGCGCCGGTACTGCAAACCGGCGCACCGCCTTGCCGGCGGCCTTGACTGACGCCTGACGTTTTTTCTCGCGGCCGGGATTGTTGCGCGCCCGGGCGGCGTCTTCGTCCTTGATGCTGGCGCGCAGCGACGCGGCGAATCTCTTCTGCTTTGTCATGCTTTGGCGTCCAGACGTTTCATGACTGCGCTCACCAGACGATTGATTTCGATTTGCGCCAGCTCGGCCGCGCTGCCAAGGTCGAACACCGAACCGCCAATGGCGGCGCTTTGTGCGTAGGCGTTGCGCTGGCCGAGCGCGGCCGGCAGCATCGGCAAGTCGAAATCGCGCATCACTTCGAGCGCGTCAGTTGCCAGAATGGTGCGCGTGACGCGATTGGGCAGCAGCACCCCTTGCAGCCCGGGGCGCGTTGCTTGCAGCTTGTGGATCAGCTGTTCCATGGCGCGCGTCGACCACAAATCGGTCGGGCTCGGCACCACGGGAATAATCGCGAGATCGGTATGGTTGAGCGCCGCGAGGGTTCGCGGGTGGTCGATGGATGGCGGACAATCAAGCAGCACAATATCAGCGCGTTTGCACCACTTCGAGAGCTTATCCGACAAATCGTAAGGATCGGCTTTGAAACGATGCACCTTGGCCGGAAAAGGTGTCCCCTCTGGTGCAGCTTCGGCCCACCGGGTGGCGGATTCCTGGGCGTCGAGATCGACAATTTCCACGCGCTTTCCACGGCGCGCGAACCCGGCCGCCAGCTGCATGGTCACAGTCGACTTGCCCGCCCCGCCCTTTTGTGAGACCAACGCGATAACCGGCGCGCGCGCCATCGACCATCCCCCTGAAACCTAATTGACAACGGGCCATTCTAACGCAGTGATAACCCGCCGCTCATGCGCGACACAGGAGAGTGAAATGACAGGTCAACGGCTAATTGTTCGCGAGGCAGACATCACCACATTGAAGGTCGACGCCATCGTCAATGCCGCCAACAACAGCCTGCTCGGCGGCGGTGGCGTGGATGGCGCAATCCACCGCGCTGCCGGCCCGCAACTGCTCGAAGCCTGCCGAAAACTGGGGGGCTGCCCTACCGGCGAAGCGAAAGCCACCGATGGTTTCAAACTGCCCACGCGCTGGGTAATTCACACCGTCGGGCCGGTGTGGCATGGCGGCAGTTCTGGGGAAGCTGAACTGCTTCTCGCATGCTACGAAAACAGTTTGCGTGTCGCAGCAGAACTTGGTGCGGGCAGCGTGGCGTTTCCGGCGATCAGTTGTGGTGTGTACGGCTACCCGGTCGATCAGGCGGCGCGCATTGCGGTGGATGCTTGTCGCGCCGGTCTGGCGACGCATCGGAGCATTGAGATCATCACCATGGTGGCGTTTGAAAAAAACATGGCGGCCTCTTTCGAAGCCGCCATGGCAAGTGCTGCAGGAGACACCTGAAGTTCAGAGCTGCATGGCAGTGGTGAGTTCGCACGTGCCGAGTCCGCCGATCGGCTGGAAGGAAATACAATGCGTGTGCACACCGCTAACCACGGTCAGTTCAGCGACTTCGCCAAGTTCAAAGCAGTCGCAATGCGCCAGTTCGAGAAAATGTTCGGCGGCATCCAGGGTGCGAAAAACGGTGAGACTACCGTCGCTCGAACACACCCAACGGCCATCGAGCGATAGTGCGTGGCAGGTGCAGTTGTTGACGCATATCGGGTGAATCCGCACCTTGCATTCGTCGGCATGCCAACTGTGAGCGGCTGCGACGTCGAGCCACCCGGCGATACGTTCCGTCGGCGGTTTCATGGGCTCTCCTCTATCCAGTGAATCGGTGGGCGGCACTCTAAAAAGGCAATGCCCCCACGGCTTTCTGACCGTCTGTTTATCTCCTCTTTGTAGATTCATGTGCCCCCAAGGTCAACGACAATTTTTGCGCCTGCGACGTCGTGAAGCACCTCGACCGAGCGTTGACGCGGCTTCCGCACGCGTTCGCGGTGGGTGATTTATCTTCGCTCCCGGCTCTATACTGGGCACTTCGCAACAACTGCAGTGGATCGAAATACGACGCACGGCGCTCTGGCGCCTGTCGAATGTTCGGCAGCCCCTGTTTCAGGGGCGTTCTACGCCACCATGCCGGTGGCTCGCGGCGATTTTTCCCACCTAACTGACAAAACCCGACTCTCGTCGTCATTCAAGGAGCACGCGCGATGAAGATTGAAACACTTGCCGTCCATGCCGGCTATTCCCCCGACCCGACCACCAAAGCCGCGGCGGTGCCGATTTATCAGACCACGTCCTACGCCTTCGATGACACCCAGCACGGCGCGGATCTGTTCGATCTGAAAGTGGAAGGCAATATTTACACGCGCATCATGAATCCGACCAGCGCGGTGCTCGAAGCGCGTGTGGCGGCGATGGAAGGCGGCATTGCCGGGCTGGCTCTTGCCTCGGGCATGACGGCGATCACCTACGCGATTCAAACCATTGCCGAAGCCGGCGACAATATCATTTCGGCCTCGACGCTTTACGGCGGCACCTACAATCTGTTCGCCCACACCATGCCCCAACTCGGGCTTGAAGTGCGCTTCGCCGATTACCGCACGCCGGAAGCCTTCGAGACGCTGATCGACGATCGCACCAAGGCGATTTTCTGCGAATCGATCGGCAATCCGCTCGGCAACGTCACCGACTTCGAGCGGCTCGCGGAAATCGCCCACCAGCACGGCATTCCGCTGATTGTCGACAACACCGTGCCGACGCCCTACCTGTGCCGGCCGATCGAACATGGCGCCGACATCGTGGTGCATGCGCTGACCAAATATCTCGGCGGCCATGGCAACTCACTCGGCGGCATTATCGTCGATTCGGGCAAATTCCCGTGGGCCGAACACAAGGCGCGATTCAAGCGTCTCAATGAACCCGATCCGTCCTACCACGGCGTGGTCTATACCGAAGCGCTCGGCGCCGCCGCCTATATCGCGCGGGCGCGTGTCGTACCGCTGCGCAACACCGGCGGCGCGATCAGCCCGTTCAATTCCTTCCTTATCCTGCAAGGCATCGAAACCGTCGCGCTGCGCATGGATCGCATCTGCGAGAACACCCTTAGCATCGCCAACTACCTGACCGAACACGACAAAGTCGAATGGGTGAACTACGCCGGTCTGCCCGATCACAAGGACCACGCTCTCGTCAAACGCTACATGGGCGGGCGCGCATCGGGGATTCTGTCGTTCGGCGTCAAGGGCGGCTTCGCGGCCGGCGCGCGCTTCCAGGATGCGCTCGGGCTGATTATGCGGCTGGTCAATATCGGCGATGCCAAATCGCTCGCCTGCCATCCGGCAAGTACGACGCACCGCCAGTTGTCGCCTGAGGAACTCAAAACCGCAGGCGTGAGCGAAGACATGGTCCGTTTGTCGATCGGCATCGAACACATCGACGACCTGATCGCCGATCTTGAACAGGCACTGGCCGCGGTCTAGCCTGATGGGGTGCTTCGGTCTGATCTGGACTGAAGCGGCAAGCCACGCGGAAGAAGTTCTGCGGTTTCCGGCGCGCGACCTCTGACGCGATTGGGCGCCAACGGAGCGTGGGTTCTGGATTCCGGCCTTCGCCGGAATGAGTGCGCCCGTGAAGGCGCGACAACAGCACGGTGCAAGTCCGTGT
>CBDTZF010000232.1:0-4481 GCA_965364825.1 uncultured Rhodocyclaceae bacterium
GTGCTCGTTGCTCCGGTCTCCTGCCTTTGCGTCTCGACCTGCGCGGCGATTGCGCTCAAGTCGACCTCAACGAGCGTTTCGCGCTCCAGAAGCAGGTTCGCTGTGCGCTCCAGCGTTCCACGGCTTTGAGCGAGCAGATCAAGCGCGCGCTTGAACGCAGCCGCGACGATTTCCCTGACGGCTTCATCGATCGCCTGCGCCGTGTGCTCTCTGTAGTTGCGCGCACCCGCGAGCCCCGGAACGGGTAGCAGCGGCGAAGCCCCTTGCTCAAGCGATAAATTGGCGAGCGACTCGTGCATGCCGTAACGCGTCGCCATGGCGGGTGCGAATGCAAACTCAGCGGGCGATCTCGATTCGGGTCACGGTCAAGGCGTTGTCGACGTTCTCGGCGAGAAAGCGCACGGCGTCACCAGGCTTCACCTGGCCGAGCATATCGGCCGTCGCCGCCTTGAAGGCCATAGTCATGCCCGGCATGCCGAGATTTTTCAGCGGGCCGCGCTTGATGGTGATCTTGCCGCCAGCTTTATCGATCTTCGTCACTGTGCCTTCGGAGAGCGGTGCGGCCATTTCCGCATGGGTCCCGCCCATCTGCTCCATGTTGTGGTCGCTCGATGCGAGGGCGGCGTGGCGAGGACAAAGGCCGCAATCAGTGCAACAAGGGGAGACAGGGCTTTCATTGTGATTCCGCGGTGTGATCTGGAATGTAGCGACTGTACTTCGCGCATACCGACTTTTCGCTGACCTGAAGATTACAAATTTGTCATTTATGTGGCGTCAAAGGGGGCGCGCGCACGCCCATCCAGATAACGCATTTGTAACGCCGGGGTCATGCCGCTGTTGTGCTCCGAGGCAAACAATGTATGCGAGGCGGCAGGGCGCTCACCGCAACCGGCAACGGCCACACTGGAAAGGCACGGCGGTCCAGACCCTTGACCTGCGAGTGGCGCACAGGTTTAGCGTGGTTTCGACGGCCGAATGACGATCAACGGATCGCGTGGTTCGGATTACGAATGGAGAACGACATGGAATGGCTTACGCAAAACTGGATTTTTGTCATCGGAGCGATCGGTCTGTTCTGGCTGATGCGGCGTGGCGGAATGGGATGCGGGCACGGTGGCGGTGATCATCACCGGCGAACTGCGCACGATGGACATGACGATCAACATCGCACGCACGACGACGGCGGAAGCCCGGCCCAGCCTCCGGCTCAGATCATGGACCCGGTCAGCGGCCAGCCCATAGACCCGCGCACGGCAGTGGCGTCCGTCCATCGCGGCGCGCCCGTTTACTTCGCGTCGCGAGCCAACCGCGATCGCTTCGAGACATCGCCCGAAGATTTCCCCGTTTCGAAGTCGCCGACGTCAGGCGCACAGCACCATCGACGCGGGGGTTGCTGAGGCCCAATCGGACGCTGGCTGGCGCGCACCTGAGCGTCATCGCACAAACGGAGGCTGTCATGACAAATGATGCACACACTTCACCTGACCCTCGACGTCGCCGCCTGCTTATCGCGACCTCGGCGGTCGGCGGCGTCGCCGCGGCGGCCACGGCCGTACCGTTTGTGGCGAGCATGACGCCCAGCGAGCGCGCCAAGGCAGTTGGCGCTCCGGTGACAGTAGATTTTTCGGCACTGCTGCCCGGAGAAATGATGACGGTGTCGTGGCGCGGTCAGCCTGTATGGATTCTGCACCGCACACCGCAGATGCTCGACGGCTTGACGAAGATCGAGCCGGATCTGCTCGACCCGAACTCGGAACGCCCTCAACAGCCCGAGTATTGCCGCAATACATACCGCTCGCGTGACCCCGCGTATCTGGTTGCGGTGGGCATCTGCACCCATTTGGGTTGCGTCCCGAGCTTCCGTCCAGAGGTGGCGCCAAAGGATCTGGGGCCCGCTTGGTACGGGGGTTATTTTTGCCCATGCCATGGGTCGCGCTTCGACTTGGCCGGGCGCGTCTATGCGGGGGTGCCCGCTCCACTCAATCTCGTGATTCCACCGTATTTTCTCACCGGGGCGTCCACGGTGACGGTGGGCCGTGATGGACCAGGCGCATGAGCGTCGGCCGGCACGGGTCCTGAAAGAAGACCGCGGAATTGCGCAGGTCAACCGATCTGGGCGCATGCATTTGAGAAGGAGTACGTCATGTTGAATCTGAAAGTCGTCACGTCGACCCTGGCGGCCTGGACCACGGTTACTTTCCTGTTCTGTGTCGCCTACGGGCTCGCCGTGCCGGGCAGCCTCCACATGCACGTTTTCCTTGAACAGATTCTGCCCGGGTTCAAGTGGTTGAGTTGGGGGTCTTTCGCGATCGGGCTCGTGGAGAGTTTTCTCTACGGCGTGTACGCGGGTCTTGTCTACGTTCCGATCTACAACTTTTTCAAGCGGCGCCTGGTCGAGTGACGCCCCGCACAAGGCGGCACGATGCTCGAATTCCTTGCAGCCCCGGCGCAGCGGCGATCTACATTTCAACAGGCCTTGACCCGGAATTCGCGGCCGCTGTTCCGCTGCCCCGTCCCATATCGCACACGGAGATCATCATGACGAAAAGCAACGCGCGCAAAAAAGCTTCCACTTCCAGTGCTGGCGCCCTGTCGAATACGGTGCAGCAGGGCACCAGCACGGCGATCGCACGAGAACAAAGACCCGGGAGCATGCCTGTGCCCTTGCCGCCGGGCAATGCAGACGTCGCGCCTGACGCTTTTGAGGTGCCAGGCCTCAACAGCTTGGCTGAATACCAGCGCGACTTCATCGAACGAACCGTCCTGTTCTTTGACACACTGCGGCAGCGCGCGAACAACACGCTCGAACACGAGCGTGCCGGCCTGCCGCCGCTACTCGATTTCAAGTACGAGACATTGCTTGATGCACGCCGCTTCGAGCGCCCCGCCAACTACGCTTTGCTGCGAATCACCGAGGTCGGTGATGACTGCTGGGACGACTGCGTCGATCCTGCCAAGGCGCCGGTCGTCGTGGTCGATCCACGGGCGGGCCACGGCCCCGGTATCGGCGGCTTCAAACACGATTCGGAAGTCGGAATGGCCCTGCACGAAGGTCATCCAGTCTACTTCGTCATTTTTTTCCCGGAGCCGGCCGCGGGGCAGACGCTCGCAGATGTTCTGCATGCGCTGCGCCGTTTCGTCGAAGAGGTTGCGCGACGTCATCCCGGCCAGCCGCCCGTTCTCTATGGAAACTGCCAGGCCGGTTGGGCCGTGACGCTGCTAGCGGCCGACTGCGAAGGCCTGGTCGGGCCCGTGGTGCTCAACGGATCGCCGCTCTCCTACTGGGCCGGCGAGTCGGGTGTTAACCCGATGCGCACCGCGGGAGGTCTGCTCGGCGGCGCCTGGCTCGCGCACTTCACCGCCGATCTCGGCGATGGCCGGTTTGACGGCGCCTGGCTGGCGCAAAACTTCGAGAACCTCAAACCGGAGAAGGCCATCTGGGAGAAGTACGCGAACCTCTTCGAAAACATCGACAGCGAGCAGGAGCGCTTTCTCGAATTCGAGCGTTGGTGGAATGGTTTCTACTTCCTGAGTCGTGAAGAGATTGTTGCAATTGTCGAGAACCTGTTTATCGGCAACGAGATTGAGCAAGGCGAGTTTCGCATCGGTGAGCACTGCACCGCCGATCTGCGGCGCATCACCAATCCAATCGTCGTTTTCGCCTCTTACGGCGACAACATCACCCCGCCACATCAGGCCCTCGGCTGGATTCCGGCAGTCTATCGGGACACCGCTGACCTGAAGCAGGCGGGCCAGCGCATCGTCTACCTGACCAACCCGCACGTGGGCCACCTCGGTATTTTCGTCTCGGCCAGTGTCGCGCGCCTGGAGCACCGAGCCATTCTTGAAAGTCTGGTCGACATCGAGGCGCTCCCTCCCGGCCTGTATGAGATGAAAATCGACAACCCGAGCGGCGACCCCGATTGCCACAAACCGACTTTCAGCGTCAGTTTCGAGCCGCGACAGGTCGAGGAACTCAGGCAAGACTACCCAAGAGACGCTTTCGAACGGGTCAAGGAGGTATCGGAATTCAATGAGGCGCTGTACCGGACATTTGTCAGCCCTTGGGTGCAGATTTTCAGTACGCCGTGGACGGCGCAGTGGCTCAAGGCCATGCATCCGATGAGGGCTAGCAGCTATGTTTTCTCGGACGCTTTCAATCCATGGATGAAAGGCGTCGAGATGCTTGCCGGACCGATCGCGAAGATGCGCGAGCCGCTTCCTCAGGACCATCCGATGATCGCGCTGGAACGCGATGCCATCAGCGAGATCGGTGAACTCGTCAAGGGTGCACGCGAAGCACGCGATGCTACATCCGAGCAGGTCTTCGGCATGCTCTATGGCCATCCCGCCGCGGAAGCGGTGCTGTCTGCGCAGAGAAGCAAAGAATGATCCTAAAAATGGTAGTTGGACGCGCTCGAGGGTGCGGCTGGCGGGCTGCATGGCAAGGCGCGAGGAGGCCGCAGGTGAGGCCCCTGCAA
>CBDTZF010000233.1:0-4460 GCA_965364825.1 uncultured Rhodocyclaceae bacterium
GAGATGTGTGAGTACGAGCGGCCCAACCTGGTGTACGAAAAGGAGGATCTGCTCATCGACGGCACCGGCAAACACCACCACTACAACTTCTATCGTGTCGCCGGCATGGCGGTTGGCGGCAAGGACAAAGGCGAGGCGGAAGACGAACGCGCGCCCGTCGACGTGCGAAACCTGATGCCATGAATCTGACGAAGATGGTGGCTGTTGCCGCCGCCCCGGATCATGAAACAAGGCGCTACCGCAACACAGGTAGGGCGGGCTTCAGCCCGCCACGGCGCCCGGAAACACACCGTTGGCCGGATGAATCCGGCCCTGCGCGGGTACCGTCATTCCCGCGAACGCGGGAATCCATCGGTGAGGGTGGGCCATGGATTCCCGCCTGCGCGGGAATGACGGCATGTGGTTTGACGGGGATAACAGCATGTTAGTCATCTTTTACATCGCCGCCATCATCGCGGTGCTCGCCACGCTGCTCACTATCACTTGCAGCAATGCGGTGCATGCGTTGCTCTACCTGATTGTGTCGTTGCTTGCGGTGGCGGTCGTCTTCTATGTGCTGGGGGCGCCATTCGCGGCCGCGCTGGAAGTCATCACCTATGCCGGCGCCATCATGGTGCTATTCGTATTCGTGGTGATGATGCTCGATCTGGGCGGCGACGCGGTAGCACAGGAGCGGCACTGGCTGCATGTCGGAGTGTGGGGCGGTCCCGCGGTGCTCGCCGTGGCGCTGCTGGTCGAACTGATCGTCATCATTGCGCTCGACATCGGGCCGGGTGGCACGCGCGTCGGCGCGGTGAGCCCGCAGGCCGTGGGCATGGCGCTGTTCGGACCGTATCTGCTGGCCGCCGAAATCGCCGGCTTCCTGTTGCTCGCAGCACTCGTGGGCGCCTACCACGTCGGCCGGCGGCGCCGGCCGGGAGAGGAATGAGATGAGCGTGATGAGTCAGGCATTACCCGTTACCGAAGCGCTGGGGCTCGCCGCGGTGCTGTTCGTACTCGGCTTGGTGGCAGTGATTGCGCGGCGCAACGTGGTGTTCATGCTCATGGGGCTGGAGATCATGCTCAATGCCACCGGTCTGGCCTTCATCGCCGCGGGGGCGCGCTGGGCGGCACCCGAGGGGCAGGTGATGTTCATCTTCATTCTCACCCTGGCGGCGGCCGAGGTGTCGGTGGGCTTGGCGCTGATCTTGCAGATGTTCAAGCAGTTCAAGACCGTGGACGCCAACGCGCTGCGGCGCATGGAGGGCTGACCGTGCTCAATCTGTTGTGGCTCGTCCCGCTTGCGCCATTGCTCGGCTTCATCCTTCTGGTGCTGTTCCAGCGCGCGCTCACGCACGCCGGTACGGCGATCGTCGGCGTCGGTTCGGTTGGTTTCTCGGCCGCGCTCGCGCTGGCCATCGCGGCCGATTTTCTCATCGCGCCGCCCGCCGACGGCAGCTTCACCCAGGTGCTGTGGACCTGGATGCAGGTCGGCGACTTCGCGCCCGCGCTGTCGCTGCATCTGGACAGCCTGTCGCTGGTGATGATGGTGACGATCACCGTGGTCGGCTTTTTCATCCATTTGTATTCGGCCGAATTCATGGCCTCCGACGCGAGCTATCTGCGCTTCTTCGCGTACATGAATCTGTTCGTCGCTTCGATGCTGGCGCTGGTGATGGCCGGCGATCTGCTGTTCCTGTTCCTCGGCTGGGAAGGGGTCGGCCTGTGCAGCTACCTGCTGATCGCCTTCTGGCACACCGACACGGCCAATTGCCTCGCCGGGCGCAAGGCCTTCATCGTCACCCGGATCGGTGACGTCGGTTTCCTGATTGCGCTGCTGCTGCTGTTCACCCAGCTCGGCAGCCTCGACATTCACACGCTGATGCAGCAGGCCACCGCCCAGTGGCCGGTCGGCGCGCCGCTGGCGATCGCCGCGGCGGCGCTGCTGCTCGCCGGTGCGCTGGGCAAATCGGCGCAACTGCCACTGCAGATCTGGCTGCCCGATGCGATGGCCGGCCCGACGCCGGTGAGTGCCCTCATCCACGCCGCCACCATGGTGACCGCGGGCGTCTATCTGATCGCGCGCACCCACACGCTGTTCGAACTGGCGCCGCCGGTGCTGCTGGCGGTCGCCATCATCGGCGTGCTCACGCTGCTCATCGCCGGCTTCAGCGCACTCGCGCAGAACGACATCAAGCGCATCCTCGCCTATTCGACAATCAGCCAAATCGGCTACATGTTTCTCGCCCTCGGGGTCGGTGCCTGGGCGGCGGCAATCTTCCACTTTCTCACCCATGCGTTCTTCAAGGCGCTGCTCTTCCTCGCCGCCGGTGCGATCATCACCGCGCTCGACGACGAGCACGACATCCATCGCATGGGCGGCCTGCGCACACGCCTGCCGGCAGTATTCTGGGCCTACCTGATCGGCTCGGCGTCACTCGCCGCGCTGCCGCTGATCACGGCCGGCTTCTACAGCAAGGACCTCATCATCTCCAGTACCTGGTCATCGCCGCTGGGCGGCCCGTGGTTGTGGGCGGGTGCCGTGCTGGGCGCATTCCTCACCAGTGTCTACAGCTTCCGCCCGGTGTTCATCGCGTTCTTCGGCCCGGCGCACACCGAAGTCGGCACGCGGCCGCGCGCACGTATCCTCATTGCGCTCACGGTGTTGTCGATCGGGGCGCTGACGCTCGGCTTTGTCGAGGTGCCCGACATCCTCGGCGGCGTGCACGTGTTTTCCGGTTTTGTGCAGCACACGCTGCCGGCCAATGCGGCGGCGCCCGAACCGCAGCGCGTCGAGTGGTTGCTCGAACTGACCACCGCGTTCGTTTCGATCGCGGGCATCGCCCTGGCCTACCGGCTGTTCCTGCGCCGGCAGCCCGACGCCGAGGCACTGGCGAGCCGCGCCGACAACACGCTGCTGCAGCGCTTCTGGGGCAGCGGCTTCGGTTTTGACGCGCTCTACGACTTTCTGCTGGTGCGACCCTATCAGTGGTTCGTGCGGGTTAATCGTTCCGATGTGGTCGACGTCTTCTACGAGACGCTGGCCGCCATCAGCCGCTTGTCGCATACGGTATTGAGCACGACCCAGAGCGGCAACCTGCGCTGGTATGTGGGCGTGCTCTCGGGCGGCGGCATCATTCTCATCGGCGTGGCGGTGCTCTCATGACACTCGTTCTCCTGCTTCTCGTATTGGTCGTTGGCGGTCTGCTCGCGCTGGCTGCCGGCTACTGGCGCGCAGGCGCGGCGCGTTGGGTCTCGATCATCACCTTCGTGGTCGACCTGTCGATCGGCCTCTATCTGTGGTTCGCCCACGCGACCACGCTGACGCTGACGCAGACCGGCGGCTGGATCGAGCACATACGGGTGCCCTGGATTCCGCGTTTCGGCATTCACTTTCAGCTCGGCCTCGACGGTCTCAGCCTGGCGTTGATTCTGTTGAGCGTGTTTCTCGGGCTGGTGTCGACCATCGCTTCCTGGCGCGAGATCACCGAGCGTGTCGGCTTTTTCCACCTCAACCTCATCTGGACGGTGGCCGGTGCAGTGGGCGTGTTCATGGCGCTCGACCTGTTTCTCTTCTTCGCCTTCTGGGAAGCGATGCTGGTGCCGATGTATCTGCTGATTGCGATCTGGGGGCACGAGAACCGTACTTACGCCGCGCTCAAGTTCTTCCTGTTCACCTTCGGCGGCGGTCTGCTCATGCTCGTCTCCATCATCGCGCTGGCGGTGATTCACCAAGCCGACACCGGCACGCTCACCTTCGACTATTTCGAGTTGCTGGGCACCAACATGTCGGCGACTGCGGCGACCTTGACGATGCTGGGCTTCTTCCTCGCCTTCGTGATCAAGCTGCCGGCCTTTCCGTTTCATACCTGGCTGCCCGACGCGCATACCCAGGCGCCCACCGCGGGCAGCGTGATTCTCGCCGGCGTGCTGCTCAAGACGGGTGCCTACGGTTTGTTCCGCTTCGTCGTGCCATTGTTTCCCGAGGCGGCGATGAAGTTCGCGCCGGTCGCCATGACGCTGGCGGTGATCAGCATCCTCTACGGCGGTATCCAGGCCTTCGGCCAGAACGACTTCAAGCGCCTCGTCGCCTATACCAGCATCAGCCATCTGGGGTTCGTGCTGCTGGCGGTGTTCGCGTGGAACCCACTCGCCCTGCAGGGGGCCGTGCTGGTGATGCTGGCTCACGGCATCACCACCGGGGCCTTGTTCATGTTCGTCGGTGCGTTGCAGGAACGCACCCATACGCGTGCAATGGATCGCATGGGCGGGCTGTGGCCGCAATTGCCACGCATGGCCGGCATCGGCATGTTCTTTGCGATCGCCTCGCTCGGCCTGCCCGGGCTGAGCAATTTCGTCGGCGAATTCATGGCCCTGCTGGGCACCTTCCGCGCCAGCGCGGTGTTCGCCAGCGTCGCCGCGCTCGGCGTCGTGGTGTCGGTGGTCTACGCGCTGCACTGGATGCAACACGTCTTTCAGGG
>CBDTZF010000234.1:0-4459 GCA_965364825.1 uncultured Rhodocyclaceae bacterium
AGGCGATCGACCGCGACCAGCGCGATCGACGAAGCGCCGTCAAGCAAGGCCTGGCGCACGGCCTCTGCGACTACGTGCCCCTCCTGTTCGAGCGAGTCGGCGCATCGCATTGAGACACGGCCCCCGAGCGCGCACGACTCATCCAGCATCGCGGCGCGCGCCTTCAGTGGCTGCGTGTCGTCCGCCGGCCAGGCCGCGTTGAGGAACATCAGGGCCGAATCGTCGGCGACATGCCGATCGGCCTCGCACAGCACCACCGGCACTTGTTCAGCGTGCGCGGAAAGCCACGCCTGCCACGGCGCCGGCAGCGGACCCTCGGCGATGACGAGCAGCGGCGAAGGCGCGGTTCGCGTCCATGCCGCCGCGCCGAGCAGACGCGCGGCAATCAGCGAGGGTGCGCCCTGCGCTTCGGCAAACCATAATTGATGCACCACGCTGGCCTCGAAGCGCAAGGTGGCGTCCTCGCGGGCGGCGTAGGCCTGAGCGAGTTGAATGCCGAGCGCGGTTTCATCGTCGGGCAGCGAGGCGCCGTGGGTTGTCAGTTCATCGAACAGCGCGATGAATTCAGCGCACAGCGACCACAGATTGCCCTGATCGAACCAGTGCCGCGCGCGCAACTGACGATACAGCGCAAACTGGCGGCGCTGTTCCGACAGAGGCGAAAACGCCGCCGCCCACGGCGCCAGATGAACCTGCAAGGTTTCGACCGGCGGCAACAACAGGCTGCGCCCGGCCGCGTGCACCAACGCGCGTTTGAAGGCCGGCGCGACCATGAGATTGGGCACCACGACGCGCCAGCGCGTCAGGTCCGGCCCGGCCTCGACCGCAAGCATGGCGCGGGCGCAGGTTTCGATAAAACCGGCGCCCGGGGAAATGCGGTGATGCTGCAGCGCGGTCATCCCGCGGGAGAGCCGCTCGTGCTCAGCGCTCAAGCAGGTGTCGCTTCTCCTTCACGCCGGCCCAGTCGTCCGCGTCGGGCGGCGCATCCTTGCGCTCGACGATGACTTTCCACTGGGCTGACAGGTCGGCGTTGATCTGGATGAAGTCCTGCTGGTCATCGGGCACGTCGTCCTCGGCAAAAATCGCCTCGACCGGGCACTCGGCCACGCAGAGCGTACAGTCGATGCACTCTTCCGGATCGATCACCAGAAAGTTGGGGCCTTCATGAAAACAATCGACCGGACACACATCCACGCAGTCAGTGTATTTGCATTTCACACATGATTCGGTCACTACATAAGTCATTCGCTTCACTCTCCCTGTGTTGCATCTGCGCCGCGCCGCAACGCTTGCGTTGGTACACGCTCGCGCTTGCATTTGCACGCTCTCACTGGGCCACACTATAGCGCGCGCGGCGCCGCTTTCGTGACAAGCAAACCTGTCACCAACCGTTATTTGGCTTGACGCAAGCCCTTGCTTGGCATAAGTTTCCGGCAGCGACACCGTTCCGGGCGACTGCTTGGTCAGTCAACCCGTCCGAACACCGGCACAAAACGCCGGTCGCGAATGCTGGCCACACGAGTCATTTCCCGGCCGCATCCACCCCGATGCAATCATCACCCCCTGACGCGAGGAACCATGAGCGAGCATATTCATTACGTCACCGATGGCACTTTTGATGCCGAGGTGCTTCAGTCTCAAACCCCGGTGCTGCTGGACTACTGGGCGGAATGGTGCGGCCCCTGCAAAATGATCGCGCCCATTCTCGACGAGGTGGCGAAAGAATACGAAGGCAAGCTGAAAATCGCCAAGCTGAACATCGACGAAAACCAGGATACGCCGGCCAAGTTCGGCATCCGTGGCATTCCAACCCTGATGCTATTCAAGGGCGGCAACGTGGAAGCGACCAAAGTCGGCGCGCTCTCCAAGTCGCAATTGACCGCGTTCATTGACAGCAACCTCTGATCACGCTAGATTTCCGCCACCTCCCCGCGACGCCCGCAGCCTCAGGCGTTTGACCTCCCTCCCCGGCGTCGCGGCATAAATTCCCCCTCTGTAATGCTCTCCGGCACTCCCGGATTCGATTTCCCTTACCTGTAGACCATCATGCAACTTTCGGAGCTCAAAGCCCTCCACGTCGGCGAATTGCTGGAAATGGCGCTAGCCAATGGCATTGACGGTGCCAACCGACTGCGCAAACAAGAGCTGGTCTTCGCCCTGCTCAGAAATCGCGCCAAGAAAGGCGAACCGATTTTCGGCGACGGCGTGCTCGAAGTCCTGCCCGACGGCTTCGGTTTCCTGCGCGCGCCCGAGGCGTCCTATCTCGCCGGTACCGACGATATTTACGTCTCACCTTCGCAGATCCGGCGTTTCAATCTCCACACCGGCGACACCATTGAAGGCGAGATTCGTACGCCGAAGGACGGCGAGCGCTACTTTGCGATGGTCAAGGTGGACAAGATCAACGGCGAGCCGCCCGAAGCGTGCAAGCACAAGATCCTGTTCGAGAACCTCACACCGCTTCACCCCACCGAATGCTTCACGCTCGAGCGCGACACGCGCAGCGGCGAGAACATTACCTCGCGCGTGATCGACATGATCGCTCCGATTGGAAAGGGCCAGCGGGGCTTGCTGGTGGCGCCGCCGAAAACCGGTAAAACGGTGATGCTGCAGAACATCGCTCACGCCATCACCGCCAATCATCCCGAAGTGTCGGTGATCGTGTTGCTGATCGACGAGCGCCCGGAAGAAGTGACCGAAATGCAGCGCTCGGTCAAAGGCGAAGTGGTCGCCTCAACCTTCGACGAACCAGCCGCCCGCCATGTACAGGTGGCGGAAATGGTCATTGAAAAGGCCAAACGGCTGATCGAGCACAAGAGGGATGTGGTCATCCTGCTCGACTCGCTGACCCGTCTGGCGCGTGCGTACAACACCGTCGTGCCCGCTTCGGGCAAAGTACTCACTGGTGGCGTCGACGCCAACGCACTGCAAAAACCTAAACGATTCTTCGGCGCCGCACGCAATATCGAAGAAGGCGGCTCGCTCACCATTATCGCCACCGCGCTGATCGACACCGGCAGCCGCATGGACGACGTGATCTACGAAGAATTCAAGGGCACCGGCAATATGGAATTGCACCTTGATCGCCGCATGGCCGAAAAACGCGTGTATCCCGCGATCAATGTGAACCGTTCCGGTACGCGCCGCGAAGAGTTGCTGATGGAGCCCGAAATACTGCAGAAGATCTGGATTCTTCGAAAACTGCTCTATGGCATGGACGACATCGAAGCGATGGAATTCCTCCTCGACAAGGTCAAGCAGACCAAGAACAACGCGGAGTTCTTCGGCGCCATGCGCCGCGGGTGACCGCGCTTGTGCCATATGCGAAAACGCCACTTACTGCTTAATTCAAGCGGCGCGCGGCACGCACCAGCCCGAACGAACGGTTATGCGAAATGTATTTCGACTAACTCGCTGCTCGAATGCGGCGCTGGAAGGGGCTCACCCTCTGCTTTGAGGCCCTCGAGATGAAATTCGATAGCCTCTTGTATGAGTTGCAATACTTCCTCTTTGCTTTCAGCCGCAGCGATGCAGCCAGGGAGATCCGGAACATAGGCGCCCCAGCTTTCGGGCCCTTCTTCAACTACAACCATATATTTCATTTGCGATACCTACTTCTTGAGACCCGCTTGTTTCAGTATATTGTTCGCCGTACCTGGAGGTACCTCAACGCTGGGTTTACCGGCGATTGTGACCGTTCCGGGCTTGGCCGGATGTCTGAACTGACGATGACTACCTTTCATTCGTACTTGCACCCATCCGTCAATTTCAACCCGCCTTACCAGTTCTTTGACCTTCATCGCTCAAGGATGTCACGAATGGCCCCTGCTGCATAACACTGCAGAGGACCAGCAACAATTGAGCTCGGCGGAATAGCGGTCAGGCGCAGCGCAAAACTATGTGTTTGCTCGAAACCAGAACTCGATCTCATCTGTTTCGACCTCAAAATTCGCCGAGTGCTCCGTATTTGCAGATACGTGACACCACTCTCTCACGCCAACCCGTGTCCTCGCGCCATTCATTGTGAGCGCTAACTCGCCGCGAGTAATGACTCCGTCGATATCCGTATCGTGCGAGTGGGGAGGTATTGAAGTTTCGGCAGGGTAGAACGCAAATAAAATGTCACGGTTTCGTTTCCAGCTTGTACGCATCGAATCGACCATCGTACAGGGGTAGTTTTTTTATTCTACGTGGATAGCTTCCAGGCATGTTCGCCTCCTCTTTCCAACCTGACGGTGATGGTGGTTGACGCCGCCACCTCCGATCATGAAAGACAGTGTTGGCGCAACACACGCAGGGCAGTTTCAACCCGCCACGACACCCGGCGAGGCACCGATGGCCGGATGATGAATCCGGCCCTACGGTCGCGTGCCCCGAAAATCGCCCTCGCACGTTGAAGCTTGCCGATAGGGGTCGGAAAGGGGCTCTCGCCCCTCCCCGCCCTCCGAACCGTACGTGC
>CBDTZF010000235.1:0-4455 GCA_965364825.1 uncultured Rhodocyclaceae bacterium
CATCGTCACGGCGGCGCAGCAGATTCTGCGCAAAACTCAGCCGTGCATTCGGAAACCAGCGCGCGCCGGGCATGCGATCGCCGTTTTCAACCACCACATCCCCCGTTTCGCCAACGACCTCGCCGAACTCCCACACCGAGCGCCAGAACTGCTCCGGCGCCTCGACCGACCAGGCGTGCAGCGTGTCGTAGTCAGGCATCGCCACCTGCCAGCGTGCGTTCGCCGCTTCGCGGAAAGCTGTCATTTGCGCCGAGGCGATGCGCTCGGCACTGGGCGACCACAGCGGCTGGTCGGCGCGATTGGTGATTGTCATGAACCCTCTCCTGGTCTCTGTTCAGTGTGAGTCAAGTGCGACTCGAAGTGGTTCCGGCAGAGGCACCGAACGGCCGGTGGAATGATCCATCCACACCACTTTGGCCGAACCTTCGGCGGCAACTCTGTCATCGCCTTCAATACGCATTTCATACCACGTCATCACGCTGCTGCGCCCCGGCGCGCCCGCAAACACGCTGATTTCCACGGTGGCCGGATAATCGATCGGTCGGAGGAAAGTACATGCCGCGTTGATGATCACCGCACCCGTTCCGGCGTCGACACTGACGACGTAGCCGCCTTTTTCGAGCCACTCCACGCGGGCCTGTTCGCAAAAGCGGAAATACACCGTGTTGTTGACATGCGCGTAAGCATCCATGTCGCCCCAACGCACCGGAATCCGGCAGGTGTGCACCAGGGTTCGCCGCGCTTGTGTCCCGTCTTCGGTCATTGCGTGCGCCTCCAGAAATATCAAAGCTCATAACATACGGCAGCGTATGCATCGTTGACAAGATCGGCATCGGAATCGGTAGCCGTCCGCGGCGGGGCAACAATTGAAGCACATTTGCACCTTTCGATTTTCGTCCGGTCGAAACTGAAGGGCGCGTGCTGTGTGCCGCGCCCGATTGACGCTCGCGTAGCAAACGCAGGGTGCAAAAGCTGCGCGCGTTGCACCATCTCGACCATCGCATGGTGCAATATGGTTTTCCCCTATTGCATCCGACAAAGACTATACGATGTGCAGGAGCCGTAGGGTGCAATAACCGAAGGGCATTGCACCACTCAACTTTGTTATTAGCCAGGCGCCATGTGCGTCTGACTTTCAATCCCGGAACACGCATCGATGCTCGATTTTCTGCAGGGCCTGGCCTACGGTCTCCTGGTTTCGTTCATGCCCTGGTTCATGATTGGCATGTTCGATCCGCGCCTCGCCTTGCCCCCCGAAGTCGCGAATCGCCTGCAGGTCATCCTGCGTTACGGCGTCGCTGTCCCCTTCATCGGCGGCCTGCTGTTCATGACCTCGCTGTGGGGCGGCTTCGGCGCCAGCCTCGGCGGCTGGTTGGCCGGGCTGGCGGCGATTCCCGTCGAGATATTCGTTGAACGCCGCTGGCGACGGTGGCGCGTCGGCCGGGCTGAACGTCAGCGCGCCGCCGAGCGTGAGCAGGCGCGTGCTCGCGAGGTCAGCGAGCGCAGCGAACGCCACCTCATCATGCTCGACCCGCAGCGCCGGCCCGCGGATGGCGACGACGTCGTGCTCGGTCTGTGGGAGGCCAAACGAGAGCTCGTCGAACTCAACCGGCCCGACCTCGCGGTCCAGGCCGACCGACTGTACACGCGCTACAGTCATGCACTTGAAGTCCTGGGCGATAAGTTCGATGCGCGCGAAGTCACCTACGAACGCGCCCGCGGCCTGGTCGCCGACGCCTGCGGCGGCGCGTCCGATTCACTCGGTGCGATGGTGCCGCTGGCGCGTGGCAGCGCCGGCATCGACGCCGACTTCGTGCGGCGCCGCCTGCGCCGCGAAGGCGCCGTGATCGATACCGCCGAACGCGACGCCCTCGTCCGTCGGCTCGCGCTGGCCGACGACACCGAGCGCCGGCTGGCCGAACTCATCGCGGGCAACGAAGCCGCGTTGACCGCGCTTGATGACGTCGTCGTCGCGGTCGCCCGGATCGATACCGGCCGCGCGCAAGCCAGCACTGCCACCGAACAGGCGCTGCAGGAATTGCGGCGCTTCGCCGAACGCGCCGGCCTGTATAGCCGCAAAACCTGATTTCTCCCGAAGAAACCGCTGATGACCGACGAACCAGAATCCAAACGCACGCCCTCGACCCTCTCGCTGCCGCCGATCGAACAGATTGCGCGCGAGATCGTACCCCCGCAACGCGACGAGCCGCCCGAAGACGCCGAACTGGCCGCGATGGCGGACGCCTTCGTACGTAACGCGCTCGCCGCCGAAGAAGCGGAGTTCCAGCATCAGCGCGAGGCGGTCGACGCGATGGGCGTCGAACTGCAGCGTCAGGCCGCATGGCGCAGCGAAATGCTCGAAGCCCCGATCCGCAAACTCGCGCACCAGGGCGACGAAGGCGGACCGGTCGCCAAGGCGCTGGTTGCGCTGCGCGGCAAAATGCAGGATCTCGATCCCGCCAAACACCGCTTGAGCGGCGACGGGCTGTCGCGCGCGCTGGCCTTTATCCCCGGCGTCGGCAAGCCGCTGCAGCGCTATTTCCATAAATACGAAAAAGCGCAGGACGCGCTCGACAGCATCATCCGCGATCTCGAATCCGGCGCCGACATGCTGCGCCGCGACAACCTCACCCTCGCCGACGATCAGCAAGCGCTGCGCGACATCCTCGTCCAGCTCCAGCGCCAGGTCGACCTCGGCCGCATGATCGATCGCCGGCTTGCCGCCCGTGCTGCAGCACCCGATCTTGACACTGTGCGGCGCGCCTTCGTCGAAGAAGAACTCGTATTCCCGCTGCGCCAGCGCGTGGTCGACCTGCAACAGCAAGTCGCCGTCAGCCAGCAAGGCGTGCTCGCGCTCGAAGTGGTAATCCGCAACAACCGCGAATTGGTGCGCGGCGTCGACCGCGCGATCAACGTCACCGTCTCCGCACTCAACGTCGCCGTCACTGTCGCCCTCGGCCTCGCCAACCAGCGCCTCGTGCTCGACCGCGTCACCGCGCTCAACGAAGCAACCTCGTCATTGATCGCCGGCACCGCGCAATCCCTGCGCACGCAAGGCGTCGAAATCCAGACCCGCGCGGCGTCATCCACCCTCGACATGGACCGTCTCGAAAAAGCCTTCGCCGACGTCCTCGGCGCCATCGACGACCTGTCCCACTACCGCCAGGACGCACTCCCCAAACTCGACGCCCAGATCGACCGCCTCGCCACGTTGGCCAAGCGCGGCGAACAAGCGATCCACCAGCTCGATGAAGGCAACCGGGCCGACTCGGACGGGCCCCTGCGGGATGGCGAAAACGGACGCTGACCGTCGAGAGCCTGTGGCCCACGGATCAAGCAGCTTCGTAGGTTGGGCAGACGAAGGAAGCCCACCATACCGGTCGCCAACCGTTGGGCTTCGCTGCACTCTGCCCAACCTACCCGATCTGGGCGTCACGGCGGATTGAAACCCGCCCTACGGGGTGTCGCCTTTGCGTCTCTTTCAATTCAGCATCGTAGGGTGTCAATAGGCGAAGCCGTATTGCACCGATCAACGGTGGAATGGTGCAATGCCCTTCGGTTATTGACACCCTACTTGCTGTAGATCGTATCGGGCGGGGCCGTGCGCTGAAATCAGCGCAGCGAGCAACACGTTGGTGTCCAGGATGACGCGCATCAGCCTTTGCGCGCCCATTGCACCGCCTCATCAATGAGGTCGGTCAGTTCCGTCTCACTCATATCAGCGGTGGACGCCTTGGCGTGTTCGATGGTCCGCTCCAGCAGGTAGGCGCGCACGGCTTCTTCGATGAAACGCGACAAGTCACCCTTGCGGCCGCCACCCTGCGCGGCGATGAACATGCGTACGGACTGATCAACGTCCGACGACACGGCGATGTTCCAGCGAACGGTGGCCATGGCACTCTCCATTTCAGCGTTTGTGTGTATAGGTGTTTACATGCGCCATGAAAGGCCCCCTGCAAGGGTCCGATAAAGCCTTCGTTTTGCGAAACAGTAGTGAAGCACTCGGCAAGCGAGCGTTGTCGACCCGTCGCACAGCAGCACATGGGTGTCGATGAGAACGTCCACCGATCAACTTGATCCACTAACACCCTCGAACAGATCGGCAATCACGGCGTCGGCGGCATCGAAGTCATCCGCCATCCGAATCCTGCCTTTCATGCTTCCCGCTTTGCGTACCGAATCGCCAGCAATGTACGGACTCAACACCGCGACCGGCTTGCCAGCCTTGCCGATGATCACCGATTCGCCGCCCGCTACCCGCTCGATGATTCGCGACAAATGGATTTTGGCTTCGTGGATATCGATGGTTTTCATACGATGGATCGTAAGCCGAAGAAACGACTTGGTCACTTAAATCAACTCGACGTCCTTGTGACGAACGGGGGCGACCTGCGGCGCGACGAAGAACGCGCAGCGACGAATGCACGATTTATCCTGCGCTTTGTCAAACTCTGT
>CBDTZF010000236.1:0-4430 GCA_965364825.1 uncultured Rhodocyclaceae bacterium
GCGGGCGCGTTGATGGTGTGTTCCATTTTCATGGCTTCGAGAATGAGCAGCGGCGCGCCCTTGGCGACGCTCGCCCCTTCGGCCGCGATCAACGAGATCACCTTGCCTGGCATCGGTGCCAGCAAGCCGCCCTCGGCACCGCCGCCTTCGCCGCTGAAATGCAGCGGGTCGACATTGGACAGCGGCCAGGCGTGACCGTGCAGGAAGACATGACGCTTCTCGTTGGCGGCGACCACGGTGGCATCCATGCGCGTACCGTCGAGTTCGACGCGCAGCAGGCCGCGCGCATTGAGTTCGCCGCGCGCGAACACCGATTGTCCGTCGACGGTGAGCGTATAGCCGTCCGGGCGGTAGGCCACATTAACCGTCTGCTGTTCCTCGCCATGACGGAAGATCAGATCGCGCCGCGCAGTCACGTTGAGTCGCCAGCCATCGCGCGCATGCCAGGGCGAGAGCGGGTCTTCGTCGCGCCGCGCGCGCGCCGCGCCGCGCTGTGTTTCACGCAGCAACTCGGCCAGCGCAGCCACCAACCAGATCTCGGCCGGGGTCGGCCGCGCTTCCGGAAACAGGTAGACTTTTTCACGCTCGATCAGGCCGGTGTCGAGGTCGGCATTGGCAAACGCCGGGCAGGCGACGAGGCGCGACAGGAAGCTGATGTTGTTCGACACGCCGACCACGCGGTACTCGGCCAGCGCCTGCAGCATGCGCGCCAGCGCCTGCTCGCGCGTCTGGTCCCAGACGATCAGCTTGGCGATCATCGGGTCGTAATGCGGGCTGATCTCGTCGCCCTCCTCGACCCCGGTATCGACGCGCACATGCAGGCTCTCCGCAGGCGTCGAGAGATGCACCAGCGTGCCGGTGGAGGGCAGAAAGCCCTTGTCGGGGTCTTCGGCGTAGATGCGCGCTTCGAGCGCATGGCCACGGATCTGCAACTGCTCCTGCGCCAGCGGCAAGGGCTCGCCGGAGGCGACACGCAATTGCCATTCGACCAGATCGAGGCCGGTGATCATTTCGGTGACCGGGTGCTCGACCTGCAAGCGGGTGTTCATTTCCATGAAATAGAAGCTGCCGTCCGGCGCGGAGATGAACTCCACCGTGCCCGCACCGACATAGCCGACCGCCTTGGCCGCATCGACCGCGGCCTGTCCCATCGCCGCGCGGCGCTCGGGCGTCATGCCCGGCGCAGGCGCTTCTTCGAGCACTTTCTGATGGCGGCGCTGCACCGAGCAGTCGCGCTCGAACAGATACACGCATTCACCGTGCGAGTCGCCAAACACCTGAATTTCGATGTGGCGCGGGCGCAGCACATAGCGCTCGACCAGCACATGATCATCGCCAAAGCTGGAGATGGCTTCGCGCTTGCACGAATTGAGCAGTTCGAGAAAGTCCTCGCTCTTTTCCACCAGCCGCATGCCCTTGCCGCCGCCGCCCGCCGCGGCCTTGATCAGCACCGGATAGCCGATGCCGTCGGCCTCGCGCTTGAGCAGCTCGGGATCCTGGTCATCGCCGTGATAGCCCGGGGTGAGCGGCACGCCGGCCGCGCCCATGATCTTCTTCGCCTCGGACTTCGAGCCCATGGCATGGATCGCCGACACTGGCGGGCCGATGAACACCACCCCGGCCTCGTCACAGGCGCGACAGAAGTCTTCATTCTCAGAGAGGAAGCCGTAGCCCGGATGGATCGCCTGCGCGCCGGTCTGCTTCGCCGCGGCGATGATCTTGTCGATCACCAGATAGCTTTCCTTGACCGCCGGCGGGCCGATCAGCACGGCTTCATCCGCCATGCGCACATGGCGCGCATTGGCATCCGCTTCGGAGTACACCGCGACCGTCTTGACGCCCATGCGTCGCGCCGTCTTGATGACCCGGCAGGCAATTTCGCCACGGTTGGCGATCAGAATCTTGTCAAACATGCGTATCTCCAAGTGTCGTTATTCAGCGGTCAGGCCTGCGGCACCCAGCTTGCGGGGCGCTTGTCGAGAAAGGCGGACAAGCCTTCTTTGGCTTCCGGCGTGGCGCGCAGGCCGGCGATGCGTTGCGAAGTGTCTTCCACCATCGCATCGTCCACGGGGCGGTCGGCCACCGCACGGATCAGGGCTTTTGCGGCGGCTTGCGACTTCGGCCCGCCTTGCAACAGCGCGGAGACGATTTCGGCCACGGTGTCGTCGAGCGCGTCGACCGCCACCGCCTCATGCGCGAGGCCGATTTCGGCCGCACGTGCGGCACTGATGCGCTCGGCGCTTTGGAAATAGCGAGTGCTCTGGCGCGCGCCGATGGCACGAATCACATACGGGCTGATCGCCGAAGGGATGATGCCGAACTTGACTTCTGAGGTGGCGAAAAAAGCCTTCTCGCTGGCGACGCAGATATCGCACGCCGCGGCCAGCCCCATGCCGCCACCGAGCGCCGCGCCATGCACGCGCGCAATCGTCGGCGTATTCATCTCGGCCAGCGCGCGCAGCATGCCGGCGAGCTTGCGCGCGTCGGCCATGTTGTCTTCCACGCTGGCCTCGCCCGCCGCCTTCATCCAGTTCAGATCGGCGCCCGCCGAAAAACTCTTGCCGCGCCCCGCCAGCACCATCACCCGCACCGCCGGGTCGGCATCGAGCTGCGCGCAGGCCGCGGTGAGGTCGGCAATCACCTGCGCATTGAAGGCGTTGTGCTTGTCGGGGCGGTTCATCCACAGCGTGGCGACGCCGCCATGCTGTTCGATTTCGAGCGTTTCAAACATGCCGTTTCCTCTCGTCTAATTGCCGGCGCGGCTGCGCACTAATTCGGCCATCGCGGCGCTGTCCGCATCGCCACGCGCGTCGAGCGTCGCGATCAGGCTGGCCTGATTGACGGCCGGCTGGTTCTGGCTGGCTTTCCATTTGCCGTCCAGACGCGTGATTGCGAATTCGATGCCTACCACTGCGCCGATCAGCTTCGCGGTGAAGTCGGCCGGTGCGTCGGTGACGGCCCAGGGTGTCGACTGGCCGGCTTCGTGGGTCGTGGTCAGTGCGTCGAGATGGCTCACCAGCCAGTCCGCGTCATCGATCGCCCGCAGGCGACCGTGTGCATGCACCACGGCGTAATTCCAGGTCGGTACCACGCGGCCGGTTTCCGCCTTGGTCGCGTACGCCGACGGACTGATGTAGTGCGCCGGCCCGTGAAATATCGCCAGCGCGTCGATGCCCGCCGCCGCTGCCCGCCACAGCGGATTAGCGCGCGCCACATGGCCGTTCAGGCGGCCGTCTGGTGTCGGCCCCTCCACCAGCAACAGCGGCAGGTGGTTGGCCGACAAGCCATGCGGGCCGTGCGTCACCAGTGTCGCGAACGGCCGCGCGCGCATCAGCGCGTGCATCATGGCGACGTCCGTTTCGGCGAAGTGGGCAGGCACGTACATGACTGACTTACATCCGGAAGAGGCCGAATTTCGTCGGCGCAATCGGCGCATTGAGCGTCGCCGACAACGACAATCCGAGCATGCGCCGCGTCTGCGCCGGGTCGACCACGCCGTCGTCCCACAGGCGCGCGGTGGCGTAGAACGGATGGCCCTGCACTTCGTACTGGTCGCGGATCGGCGACTTGAAGGCTTCTTCCTCCTCGGCGCTCCAGCTGCCGCCTTTGGCTTCGATGCCGTCGCGGCGCACCGTGGACAGCACGCTCGCCGCCTGCTCGCCGCCCATCACCGAGATGCGGCTGTTGGGCCACATCCACAGGAAGCGCGGCGAGTAGGCGCGGCCACACATGCCGTAGTTGCCGGCGCCGAAGCTGCCGCCGATGAGCACGGTGATCTTGGGCACCTGAGCGGTGGCCACGGCGGTGACCATCTTGGCGCCGTCCTTGGCGATGCCGCCGTTCTCGTATTTGCGGCCGACCATGAAGCCGGTGATGTTCTGCAGGAAGAGCAAGGGAATGCCGCGCTGCGCGCACAGTTCGATGAAGTGGGCGCCTTTCTGTGCGGATTCGCCGAACAGGATGCCATTGTTGGCGACGATGCCGACCGGATAGCCGTGCAGTTGCGCAAAACCGGTCACCAGCGTGCTGCCATAGCGCGCCTTGAATTCGTCGAAGCGCGAGCCATCGACCACGCGCGCAATGATCTCGCGCACGTCGTAGGGCTTGCGCGTATCGGTGGGCAGGATGCCGTAGATTTCGCTCGGGTCGTAGATTGGCGACTCCCCCTCCCCCAGTTCGAGGTTCATGGGCTTGACGCGGTTGAAGTTGCCGACGATGCGCCGCGCGATGTTGAGCGCATGGCTGTCGTTCTCGGCGAGGTGATCGGCAACGCCCGATACGCGCGTGCTCACATCACCGCCGCCGAGGTCTTCGGAACTCACCACTTCACCCGTGGCGGCCTTCACCAGCGGCGGGCCGCCGAGGAAAATGGTGCCCTGATTCCTGACGATCACGGTTTCGTCCGACATCGCCGGCACATAGGCGCCACC
>CBDTZF010000237.1:0-4412 GCA_965364825.1 uncultured Rhodocyclaceae bacterium
CTGGAATTATTGTTTGCCTGATATTGTCTCAACCTGGATATTACAATTGACCGCTTCTCGGTCCTGAGCTTCATTTTTGAAAATAGAAAATTTCGTTCTTGATACCCATCACCTGGCGGGCGCGCCCGAACCTTTTTTACAGACTGACGCATGACCTCGCCGGCTGACTCCCCAACCCGCCGTCGCTCGGTCTGGTTCTGGCTCGCCATTGCCCTGCTGTCTATCGTCCTGCTGCTGATCGCGGCGGGCGGCTGGCTGTTGGCAAGCGACAGTGGCTGGCGCCAGGCGGCGCGATGGGCAAATGACTTCACCGGCGGCATGGTGCGTATCGACGCGCCCAGCGGCCGTTTCTCCGATGCCTTCGGTTTCGAGCGGCTCGAAGTACGCACCGATACGCTGCATCTGGTGGTCGATGATGTGCGGCTCGACTGGTCGCCGGCGGCGCTGACGCGCGCGCATTTGCAGATCGATTCGCTCGACGTCGGTGAAGTGCGCTTTGCCACCGCGCCTTCGACCGAAGAGAGCGCGCCACCGTCGCTGCCGGCCAGCCTCGCCTTGCCGATCACCGTGTCGGCGCCGCACATCGCGGTCGGCAAGGTCATCCAGGAGTCGTTTCCGTTCGAGGCCGACAGCCCCGCCGCGACGCCCTTGATAGAGACGCTGCTGGCGCGCTTCGAGGCCGACGGCAACACGCATCAACTGGTCGTCGAAACACTCAAGTCGCCGTGGGCGGAAGGCAGCGCCGAGGTGCGCATTGGCGCCCGGGCGCCGTACCAAACACAGGCCGACGTCAAGGTTGCGGCCGAGTTCGATGCCCATCAGGCGGTGGCCGGTATTGCCCTACGCGGTCCGCTCGAAGCGCTCGAGGGCGCTATCGTGGCGCGCAGTGAAGGCGCGCGGGTGGACGTATCGACGCAACTCACGCCGTTCGCCGCATCGCCATTGTCGCGGCTCGTCATCAAGGGTGAGGGCATCGATCCGGCGCGCTGGCAGGACGGTGCGCCGGCAGCCGATCTGTCGCTCGACGCGACCTTCGACGTGCCGGCAGCCGACGCGTTCACGCTCACCGGCCCGGTGCAGATACGCAACGCCAGCCCCGGAAGTTATGACGCCGGGCGGGTGCCGGTCAACGCCATTCTTGCGCAACTCAATCTGGTGGGCGAACGGATAAAGCTTGATGATCTGCGCATCGAACTGCCGGGCGAGGGCCGCATCGCCGGCACCATCGACGCGGCGGGTGCCACCGATGTGACCGCCAATCTGGCGCTGCAAAAAATCAACGCCCAGCAGCTCGATGGGCGTGCGCCGCCGACTGCGCTGAGTGGCGACATCGCGCTGCGTGGCGACGCCGGCGGGCAGCACCTGACGGGCGAGGTCAACGACAGTATCGCCGTGCTGAGCGCGGTGCTCGATGTCCGCCATGCCGACCAGGTACTGTCGATCGAGCAGTTCAAACTCATCGCCGGCAAAGGACAGGCGGCGATCAAAGGCCAACTCGCACTGGCCGGCACCCAGGCGTTTTCCGCCGATATCAAGCTCGACGCGCTTGACCCCAGCAAACTTCTCCCCGACGCGCCGTCCGGGCGCATCAGCGGCAGCGTCAATGCGGAAGGTCAGTTGGCGGATCTGCAGGCGCGCGGGCGCTACAAGCTTGCCGACAGTCGGCTGATGGATCGCCCGCTGGCCGGCGAGGGCAGCTTCGACTGGCAGGGTAAGCGCCTCGCGCAGCTCGATGCGCTGCTGGTGGTGGGCGACAACCGATTGAAAGCCAACGGTGCGTGGGGGCGGCCGGACGACCGCCTGACGGCGAAAGTGTCGGCGCCGCGCCTCGACCAGATCGCGCCCCAACTGGGCGGTGCCGCGCAGCTTGATGCGCAGATCAGCGGTGGCGCGAAAACCCCCGCAGGCAAGATCAACGGACGGCTCACCGCATTGCGCCTGCCGGGCGATTTGCGCATCGCGTCGTTGAACATCGACGCCAGCCTCGCCGGCGGTCTCGACGGGCCGTTTACGATCGACCTGACCGGCGGCGAAGTGTCGTCGGGGCCGAAGCCACCGCCGCTGGTCAAGCGCTTTGCCCTCGATGCGCGCGGCACGCTGGCGCAGCACACGCTGGCGCTCGACGTGCAGGCGCCAACCGACGCCGTCAAGGCGAAGTTGCAGGGCGGCCTGGCCGAGGCCAAGCGATGGGATGGCCAGATCGAGCAATTGAAAGTCACCGGGCGGCTGCCGCTCACACTGCGCAAACCGACCGGCCTGAGCCTCGCGGCGGATCGTGTCCGGTTGTCACCCGGCGCCTTCACCGCAGCCACCGACGGCGAGCTGGTCTTCGGCGAAACCATCTGGCAGCCCGGAAGCCTCACCACCACCGGCCGCATGAGCGGTTTGCGCGTCGGCCTCGAAACCCGTCCGGATCAAGGACCGAAAGGCGGCAAGGGCGATCTGCAGCTTGGCGGCGAATGGGATCTCAACCTCGCCAAGCGCGCCACCGGCACGGTGCGCGTGTTCCGCGAGGCGGGCGATCTGGTGCTGGTTGGCGACGCGGTGATTCGCTTCGGCCTGTCGCGGTTCGAGGCGCTGGTGACAGTCAACGAGGACAAGGTGGCGATGCGGATCGAGGGAGAGGGCACGCAACTGGGCAAGCTGGCGGCGTCTGCCACGGCCGGTTTGCGCCGTGTCGACGGCGTGCTGCAAGCCGACATGAACGCGCCGCTGCTCGGTTCGGCCTCGCTCGATGTGCCGTCGATCGCCTGGCTCGGCCCGGTCGCCAGCCCGACGCTGCGCGCCGGCGGCGCGCTCAAGGCGGAATTCTCCCTCAGCGGCACGCCCGCCAAACCGATCGGTGCGGGGCAGGTCAACGGCGAAGACCTGTCGATCGAAATCGCCGAGGAAGGTCTGCGCCTGAGCGGCGGCACACTGTCCGCCCGCTTCGACGCCGATCGTCTGGTAATCAAGGAATTGTCCTTCGTGTCGCCCAGCGAGGTCGCGCCGCGCGACAAGCGAGTGCCCTACAAGGCGCTCACACGCACGCCGGGCACGCTCAAAGCCAGCGGCGAAATGCGCTTGTCGGACGGCGCAGGCGGCATCACTTTCGAAGCCGACCGCCTGCCGGTATTCCAGCGCGTCGATCGCTGGCTGGCGATCAGCGGCAAGGGGCGCGTACAGACGCTCTTCGCCGCACCGGAGATCGAAGCGCAGATGCGCGCCGACGCGGGCTACCTTGGATTCGCCAAGACGCCGCCGCCAAGTCTGTCATCCGATGTGGTCATCATCCGCCCGGAAGAAGAAGAGGAAGAGGCCGAGGCGAAAGCCAAGGAAGGCAGCAAGCTGAGCGCGCGCATCGGCATCGATCTGGGCAAGAAGTTGTATCTCGCGGCGCTCGGGCTGGAAACACGCCTCGCCGGCAAACTCACGCTGGTGGCGCGCGCCGGGGCACCGTTGCGCGCGACCGGATCGCTGCAAACGGTGGGCGGCACCTTCGAAGGCTACGGGCAGGACCTGAGCATCGAGCGCGGCGTGGTTAACTTCCAGGGGCCGCTCGACAACCCCGGTCTGGACGTGGTGGCGCTGCGCAAGGGGCTGGAAGTCGAAGCCGGCGTGTCGGTCTCCGGCACGGTGCGGCGTCCACGCATCCGGCTGGTGTCGAACCCCGACGTGCCCGACCCGCAAAAGCTGAGCTGGATCGTGCTCGGTCGCGCGCCCGATGAGGACGGTGGCGCCGACATGGCGCTTCTGCTGCCGGCCGCGCAAGCGCTGCTCGGTGGCCCCGGCGGCGGCATGACCGATCAACTGGCCGCTGGCCTCGGTATCGACGAGTTCTCGATTGGTCAGGGCGAGTTGAACAGCGCCAGCCGAACGGCCACCAGTTCGATCGTCGGTAGCGGCAGTGAGGCCAATGAGGCGACGGTGGGCGGGCAGGTGTTGAGCGTCGGCAAGCGGCTTTCGGCCAAGACCACGGTCAAATTCGAGCAAAGCCTGTCGGGCGTCGAACAACTCGTGAAGATTACTCACCAGCTGTCGCGCCGGCTGTCGATCATCGGGCGCACCGGCACCGACAATTCCGTCGATCTGCGCTGGTCGATCAGCTTCCGTTGAGGGCCAAGGTCCACTGGGCCGCAGGGTATCAATAGGCGTCAGCCGTATTGCACCGTGCGACGGTGAATGGTGCAATGCGCTTCGCTTATTGACACCCAACGCACGCTTCCCGACCCACGCCGTCATTCCAGCGAATGCGGGAATCCATGGCTCGCCCTCGGAGGTGGATTCCCGCGTTCGCGGGAATAACGAGACCGGGGGCAGGGGCCGCAGGGTGTCCATAGGCGCAGCCGTATTGCACCATGCGATGGTGGAGGCGGTGCAATGCCCGCAGGCTTGCACCCAACACATGCTTCCCGACCCACGCCGTCATTCCT
>CBDTZF010000238.1:0-4393 GCA_965364825.1 uncultured Rhodocyclaceae bacterium
AGCGTCAGTGTTTCGATCATCTGCCGCGCAAGGTATTGCGGATCGGCAAACATGTCGGCCGCGGAATACACCGGCGATGCCGGCACCTGCGCCGCCTCCAGCCGGGTGAGCACGGTCTGGGCGTCATGACGCGCGACCCAGGCGTCAATCGCCGCGTAGATCTCGCTCGCTCGCGCATCGCGTCCGGCGTTGTCGGCGAGCGCCGGATCGTCGGCCAGATCAGCGCGTCCAATCAGCTGCATGAGCCGCTTGAAGATCGCATCGCCGTTTCCACCGATGACGATGTGCTTGCCGTCGCGCGACGTGTGCGTATTCGACGGTGTGATGCCGGGCATCACGTTGCCGGTGCGCTCGCGCACGAAACCAAAGGCATCGAATTCCGGCACCAGACTTTCCATCATGGCAAACACCGCCTCGTACAGCGCGACATCGACCACCTGCCCCGCGCCGCCATTCACTTCGCGGTGGCGCAGCGCCATCAGTGCGCCCAGCGCCGCCCAAAGTGCGGCGATCGAATCACCAATCGAGATGCCGGTTTTGACGGGCGGCCGATCGGGATAGCCGGTGATGTAGCGCAGCCCGCCCATCGACTCGGCGACCGCGCCGAACCCCGGACGCTCGCGATACGGGCCAGTCTGGCCGAAGCCCGACAGGCGCACCATCACGAGGCCGGGATTGTCGGCCGACAACACGTCCCAACCGAGGCCGAGTTTTTCCATCACGCCCGGCCGGAAGTTTTCGACCACGATGTCGGCGCCCGCGATCAGGCGCCCCGCAATGTCGACGCCTTCGGGCGATTTGAGATTGAGGGTGACCGACTGCTTGTTGCGCGCCTGCACATACCACCACAGGGAAGTGTCGCCCTGCAGCTTGCGCCATTTGCGCAGCGGATCGCCACTGCCCGGCGCCTCGATCTTGATCACCTCGGCGCCGAACTCAGCCAGCACGCGCGTACAGAACGGCCCGGCGATGAGCGTGCCGAATTCAATGACACGCACGCCCGCAAGGGGTTTTTCTGCGCCGCCCACCTCGCCGACTGCCGTACTCACACCGCGCGCCGCTCAATCAAGGCTTGCGCGATGGTGCCGATGTCGACGTACTCCAGCTCGCCGCCCACCGGCACGCCGCGCGCGATGCGGCTGACCTTGAGCCCGCGCGCGCGCAGCAACTCGCTCGCGGTGTGCGCCGTCACTTCCCCTTCATTGGTGAAATTGGTGGCCAGAATCACTTCTTCGATAACGCCGTCGGTGGCGCGCTCGACGAGTTTATCCAGATGAAGCTCACGCGGACCGATGCCGTCGAGCGGCGACATCCGCCCCATGAGGACGAAGTACGCACCGCGATACGCCTGCGTCTGCTCCATCATCGCCAGATCGGCCGGCATCTCGACCACGCACAGCACGCGATGGTCGCGTTGCGGATCGGCGCAGCGCTGACATATCTCATCTTCCGCGAAGTTGTTGCAGCGCACGCAGTGGCGCAGCACCTCAAGCGCATGGCCCAGCGTGGCGGCCAGCCGCGCCGCGCCGCGCTGGTCGCGCTGCAGCAGATGATAGGCCATGCGCTGCGCCGACTTCGGCCCCACGCCCGGCAGGCAGCGCAAGGCGTCGATGAGCGCATCGAGTGACGATGGCGTCATCGGCTCACGACCTACCCGCGGCCGCACTGGCGTCGCAAATCACGGCGCGCCGGCCGTTCAGAATGGCAGCTTCAGGCCGGCCGGCAGATCCATGCCCGCCGTGAAGCCAGCCATTTTTTCCTGCGTGGTGCTCTCCACCCGACGCACCGCGTCATTGACTGCCGCGGCGAGCAGGTCTTCGAGCATCTCGCGATCGTCCATCACCGATTCGTCGATATTCACCCGACGCACGTCGTACTTGCAGGTCATCATCACTTTGACCATGCCGGCGCCGGACTGGCCTTCGATTTCAATCGTCGCCAGCTCGGCCTGCGCCTTCTGCATGTTTTCCTGCATCTTCTGGGCCTGTTTCATCAGCCCGCCAATCCCGCCTTTCATCATGGTGTTTTCTCCGTTTCAATCCGTGGTTTCACAAGGGACGCACTGACGATTCCTGCAAGGTGGCGTCAAAGCGTTCGATCATTTCCTGCACAAAAGGATCCTGCGCCAGCGACGCCACGGCTTCGGCGTGACGCTGCTGGCGCGCCGCGGCATTGCGTTGCGCGGGCGTTTCGCCGTCGATCTCGCCGATTTCGATGCGCAGCTTTAGCGGCTGGTCGAAGTGGCGCGACAGTTCAGTCTGCAGGCGTGCCTGCTGCGCCAGAAGATGTTTCTGTGCCTCACCGAGGCGGAGTGCGACGACACCGTTCGTCAAGCCGCCCCATTCGCAGTGCTGCGCCAGCTCGCGCACCATGCCGCGCAGGCCGACTTCGACGATCATGGCGTGCCAATCGACCTCACCCGCGGTGATGGCCGGCGGCGATGTAGCGACGGCTTTGGCTCCTTGCACCGATTCGGCTTCGATCGGTGCTTCGTCTCGCGCGGCCGCATCAGGCGGGGCGACTTTGGCCGTTGAAGCCGTTTGCGCGCCAGCCACCACTGTATTCGATGAACCGCCCGCCATGTCCATCGACGCTTCGGGCGGCAGGTCTTCCCACGGCGGTACGTCACCGCCGGACAGCGGCGCAGCGGGCGCAGCTTCCGAATCACGCGTTTTACGCACGATTTCGCTCTCGTTTTTCGCTACCCGCGCGGGCATATCGGGCGCGGATTTTTTGAGTGCGGTCGGCTGAGGCGCCGCCGACACGGCTGCCGACGCAGCAGACTTTGCCGTCACTGCGCGTGGCTGTACCGCATTACCACCACCGCCTGTCAGCGGCGCCGGCTGGTCGGGACGGAAGGCATGCAAACGCAGCAGCGTCATCACGAAACCGGCGCTTTCGTCGGGCGCGAGTCCGAGTTCGTCGCGGCCGTGAATGGCGATCTGGTAGGCGAGTTGAAGAAACTCGGCGTCGAAGGCATCGGCGAAGGGCTGCAACTGTGCGCGTTCGGTGTCATCGGCAATGGCGGCGGGTGCGAACTGCAATACCGCAATACGCTGCAGTAGCGTGGCGAGCGACTGCAGCGCGGAATCGAATGACAGACTGCGCGCCTCCATCGCCTCCGCAGTTTTCAGCAGGGCCGCCACATCGCCGGCACGCAACGCGTCGAGAATTGCAAACAAGTGATCATCGCCGACCGTGCCGAGCATCGCTTGCACGCCCGCTTCTTCCACCTTGCCGCCGCCATGGGCGATCGCCTGATCGAGCAGCGAGAGCGCATCACGCATCGAACCCGCAGCGCCTTTGGCGATATGGCGCAGCGCCGCCGGTTCCACGGCGACGCCCTCTGCTTCGAGGATGCGCGTGAGGTGCTCGACGATATGCAGCGGCGGCATCTGCTTGAGGTTGAACTGCAGGCAGCGCGACAGGACGGTGACCGGAATCTTCTGCGGATCGGTGGTGGCGAGGATGAACTTGATGTGCTCGGGCGGCTCTTCCAGCGTCTTCAACATGGCGTTGAAGGCGGAGTTCGAGAGCATGTGAACTTCGTCGATCACATACACCTTGAAACGCCCGCGCGTTGGCGCGTACACGGCGTTTTCCAGCAGCTGGCGCATCTCGTCCACGCGGGTGTTGGTCGCCGCATCGACTTCGAGCAGATCGACAAAACGTCCGGCGTCGATTTCCTGACAGGCGGAACAGACCCCGCACGGCGTCGGCGTGATGCCGGCCTCGCAATTGAGCGCCTTGGCGAGGATGCGGGCAATGGTTGTCTTGCCGACACCGCGCGTTCCGGTAAACAAATACGCGTGGTGCAAACGCTGCGTTTCGAGCGCGTGGCTGAGCGCGCGGACAACGTGTTCCTGCCCCACCAGCGTGTCAAAACTTTTGGGGCGCCACTTGCGCGCGAGAACCTGATAACTCATGCACGAATTCTAGCAGAGCCGGTCATTCCAACGGCGATGCCGCGCGTGCTTTCGGTCGGCAATGATCACGGACCGAATGCAGCCCGGCTGGCGTCCCCGAGCGCCTAGGGGCCGCGAGACTCGTCGTTTGCCATTACCTAAATCTATCACTCGCTTAGATATTTATGATTGGAATCTATTTCGACACCCGTGCACACTAAGCTCATCAAGGCAAGCACCCGGCGACCGCAATGCGCCCAAACCAACTGCAACTCGACGCACCGCGTATCTTGACGACACGTGCCAAACGGGCTCTTGCCGCGGTGGCGCTGCTGGGCGCGGCGCTTGCCGTCTTTGGCCATGACATCGTCCGCATGATTTCGGCCATGGCGGCTGATCCGGTGATTAGCCGCGCCGTGTCGGGTGGCATGCCAGTACTCTGTCCAGGTGATATTTGCGGGTTCAGCGTCAAGCAGGCCGTTCTCGGC
>CBDTZF010000239.1:0-4384 GCA_965364825.1 uncultured Rhodocyclaceae bacterium
ACCACTGAGCCGGCCACGGTTCGAATGCCTGGATCGGTGCAGGCATGAAGGCTGAACCCATGGGGGGCGTGCCGGCCTATCTCGATCGCCTCAATCCTGCCCAACGCGATGCCGTGTGCGGTGGGGTTGACGCGCCCGATGCCGACAATCGCGATGCCCCACTTCTCGTCATTGCCGGGGCTGGGTCGGGGAAGACCAACACGCTCGCCCACCGTGTCGCACATTTGATCGTGCAGGGGGCCGATCCAGGCCGCATCTTGCTGCTCACCTTTTCTCGTCGGGCGGCCGATGAAATGGGCCGCCGCGTGCAGCGCATCGTCGCTCTGGCGGCGCGCGAGCACAGACATCTGACGGGTGTCACCCTGCCGTGGTCGGGTACGTTTCATAGCGTGGGCGCGCGACTGCTACGCGACTACGCAGGGCGCATCGGACTCGATCCAGCCTTCACCATTCACGACCGCGAAGATTCGGCGGATCTCATGAATCTGGTGCGCCATGAACGCGGATTGTCGAACCAGGCAAAACGCTTTCCACTCAAGGGCACCTGCCTGGCGATCTATTCGACGGTGATCAATACGCAGGCGCCGCTGGGCGACGTGCTGCAGGCGAGGTTTCCCTGGTGTGCGGAGTGGGAAGACGCGCTGAAAGGGCTTTTCGCCGTCTATGTGGAAGCGAAGCAGGCGCAGCAAGTGCTCGACTACGATGATCTGCTGCTGTATTGGTCCCACATGATGTCCGAGCCCGAGTTGGCGGCGGCCATGGGGGCACAGTTCTCCCACCTGCTGGTCGATGAGTATCAGGACACCAATCGCCTGCAGGCAGCCATTTTGTTGGGCCTCAAACCCGACGGGCGGGGCCTCACCGTGGTCGGTGATGACGCTCAGAGCATCTACGCTTTTCGCGGCGCGACAGTGCGCAACATCCTCGATTTTCCGCAGGCATTCGAGCCGCCCGCACGCATCGTGACGCTCGAACAAAACTACCGCTCAACGTCAGCGATCCTCGGCGCGGCTAATGCGGTGATCGCCCTCGCGCCTGAGCGCTTTACCAAGGATTTGTGGACTGCGCGTGCCGGCGGCTCGGCGCCGCGGTTGGTGTCGGTGCGCGACGATGCGGATCAGGCCGGGTTTCTTGTAGAGAGCATTCTCGCGCGACGCGAAGAAGGGCTGCGTCTCAAGACGCAGGCAGTGCTCTTCCGCGCGGCCCATCACAGCGCGCGACTCGAAGTGGAACTGACACGGCGCAATATCCCCTTCGTGAAGTTCGGCGGGCTCAAGTTTCTCGAAGCCGCGCATATCAAGGACGTGCTGGCGATCATGCGCTTTGCGCAGAACCGGCGTGACCGGGTGTCGGCCTTCCGGGCAGTTCAGCTACTCGCCGGCATTGGCCCGAAAACCGCTGGCCGCATTCTGGACAACTTGCGAGAGGCGCCGCGCGGCTGCGAATTGTTGGCCGAGCAACCTGTCCCCGAAGCGCTGCGGCCTGCCTGGACGGCGTTTGCCGGGCTGATCGAAGACGTGAGCCGCCCAGATGCAGCCTGGCCGGCGTCGTTCGATGCGATATGCCAGTGGTACCGCGACGAGATGGAGCGCCTGTTCGAAGACGCCGAAATCCGGCGCGCCGATATCGACCAACTGGTGCGCATCGCGGCGACCTATCCGAACCGCGAGCGCTTTCTCACCGCGCTGACCCTGGACCCGCCCGACGCAACCAGCGATGAGTCAGGAGTCCCGCTACTCGATGAAGACTATCTCATTCTTTCCACGATTCACTCCGCCAAGGGTCAGGAGTGGAGCGCCGTCAGCCTGCTGAACGTGGTTGACGGTTGTCTACCATCCGATCTGGCGACAGGTAGCACGACGCAGATCGAAGAGGAACGGCGCCTGCTCTATGTGGCGATGACGCGCGCGAAAGACCATCTCGACCTGGTCGTACCGCAGCGCTTCTATGTGTCACACCAACCCGGCGGCGGCGACCGGCATGTTTACGCCAGTCGAACCCGTTTTATCCCGAACGCCTTGATGAGCCAGTTCGAACAGATATCCTGGCCAAAACCGTCTGAAGAGATGATTGGCACGCCGGAATCAAAAGCTAAGGCCGTGGATCTCGCGGCGCGGATGCGTGGCATGTGGCAGTAGGCAAATGTCGATTCGGCGGATGAGGGTGCCGTTTGCCGAACGAAAGTGACTCGAGTTCGCGTAGGGCGCAATAACCGAAGGGCATTGCGCCGAATGTCAACCATCGGAATCATCAAGCCATGCCCGACTACCGACGCGCCTGGCATGCGGGCGCCACCTGTTTTTTCACCGTCAATGCCTTGCAACGGCATGGCAACGACCTGCTGACTCGTCATATCGGGTTGCTTCGCGACAAACTCCGAGATGTTCGGTACAGGCATCCGTTCACAATTCACGGTTGGGTTGTCTTGCCCGAGCACATGCACTGTGTGATTGAACTTCCGCCAGAAGAGTCTGATTTTCCCGTGCGCTGGCGGCTAATCAACGCCGGGTTCTCAAAAAAGGCTTTCGGTGTATGAACGACGATCCGCCGTTCGGCGAGCCCGCAAGGAGCGCGGCATATGGCAGCGGCGCTATCGGGAGCACCTCATCCGGGATGACGCCGATTTCAAATCGTACATGGACGACTTGCATTTCAATCCCATCAAAACTGGGCAGGTGACACAGGTGGTCGACTGGCCATTCTCGACGTTTCACGGGTTGGTGGAGATGGGTGTGTACTCTCGCAATTGGTGGAGTAGCACCGCTTGCTGATGCGGCAGGAGGCTTGGACTAACATTCGGCGCAATGCCGCTCGGGTATTACGCGCGACGCGGGCTGGGAGGGGAGTTCACATCGCGCACGCATTAAGCCCCACCCTAGCGCCCCGGATCCGAGGCTTTCGCCGCTCCATCCGTAGGTATAGCGTCTGATCGGTGAAGGTTGCCGAAATCCGAATACCGACGGCGGTGGTGATGACGCAGCTTCTCCTGCCAACGAGGGAAATTCAGAACGCGCGCCGAATGACCTCCCCGCCATCCAGAATCAAAGACTTCCGGTTCTCATAAATAGTTATTGAAACGATATTCTCAAACATCTACCATGACAACGAGTTTCGATAAGGAGCAGCGCATGGGTCAGCTTGATCGCATCACCCAGCAGTCCGACGTGATGGGTGGCAAGGCATGCATCCGCGGCATGCGTGTCACGGTCGGCATGGTCGTGGGGCAAATCGGGGCCGGACATAGCATCGATGAAATCCTGACCGACTATCCCTACCTCGAGCGCGAGGACATCATGCAGGCGCTTCGATACGCCGCATGGCGGGCCGAAGAACGCGAGGTCGTTCTAGCCGGTGCATGAAGCTGCTCGTCGATATGAACTTGTCACCGCGCTGGACCCGCTTGCTGACGGACGCAGGTATCGAGGCCGCGCACTGGTCTGCGCTCGGCGCGATTGACGCACCGGACTCGGAGATCATGGCCTACGCGAAAGCCGCCGGTTACGTGGTTCTCACCCACGATCTGGATTTCGGCGCGATCCTCGCTGCGACGCAAGGTGAGAAGCCGAGCGTCGTGCAGATCCGCGCCGACGATGTCAGCCCGGACGTGATTGGTCCCCAGGTGATTGCTGCCGTGCGGCAGATGGCCTCTGAGCTGGATGAAGGCGTGTTGCTCACCGTCGAACCAGGCCGAACGCGTTTGCGTGTCCTGCCGCTTTTTGGAAGGTAAAGCGATGTTGATAGGCTATGCGCGCGTTTCGACTCAGGATCAGAATCTTGAACCGCAGATAGACGCCTTGACGAAGGCAACCTGCACGAAGATCTTCGACGACAAGGTCAGTGGCAGCCGCGCCGCGCGGCCGGGGTTGGTCAAGGCATTGGAGGGGGTACGGGAGGGCGATACGCTCGTTGTCTGCAAGCTGGATCGATTGGGCCGTAGTGTCAAGAACCTGGTCGAACTGGTTGAGCAACTGCGCAAGCGAGGCGTCCACTTCAAGAGCCTTACCGACGCCATTGATACCGGCACATCTTCTGGTCGTTTCTTCTTCCACGTAATCGCCAGCTTGGCAGAAATGGAACGTCATCTGACAGTAGAGCGCACCCGCGCAGGATTGGAGGCCGCTCGCAAGCTTGGCCGCAAAGGCGGTCGCAAGCGCAAGATGACAGACAGCAAGATCGAGTCGGCAAAGAAGCTGCTCGCCACGGGCGTCCCTCCCCGTGATGTGGCCAAGGACCTTGGGGTCTCGGTGCCCACGCTATACCGATGGATTCCAGCCTCGGCGCAGGCGTAGGAACAACATGCAGGGTGATATCCGATATTGATATCGCAGTGCGCAAGAGACTGCGGTCGGTATGCTGATGCACTTGGTTTTTGAACTTCAGCATT
>CBDTZF010000240.1:0-4376 GCA_965364825.1 uncultured Rhodocyclaceae bacterium
ACTGGACCGCTCCATGGCTGACTGAATCCATCAATATCACCTCGACAGAGTACTACCACCTTCATGACCGATCTTGATTCACTCGTAACGCAGGCGTGCGAGGATTTTGCCGCCGCGGATGATGCCAACGCGCTGGAGGTGGCCAAGTCGCGCTACCTCGGCAAGAGCGGCGCAATTACGCTCGAACTCAAATCGCTTGGCAAAATCTCGGCGGAAGAGCGCCGTGGTGCAGGCGCGCAGATCAATATCGCCAAAAGTGCCATCGAAGAAGCGCTGGAAGCGCGCCGCAAGAGTCTTCGTGAAGCGACATTGGCTGCCCAACTTTCCGCCGAGTCGCTCGATGTAAGCTTGCCCGGGCGTGGTTACGGCAAAGGCGGGTTGCATCCCGTCAGCCGAACCCTGGAGCGCATCGAAGCACTGTTTCGCTCGATCGGGTTCGAAGTGGCCGATGGTCCCGAAATCGAGACCGATTTCTTCAACTTCACCGCGCTCAACACACCCGAGAACCATCCCGCGCGTTCGATGCATGACACCTTCTACCTTGAAGGAACCGACGAGGTATTGCTGCGCACGCATACCAGTCCGGTTCAAGTGCGCACGATGCTTGAGCATGTGGCGCTTTACGGTGATCGCGAACACATGCCGGAAATCCGCGTGATCATTCCGGGGCGCGTCTATCGGGTGGACTCCGATGCGACGCATTCGCCGATGTTTCATCAGGTCGAAGGGCTTTGGGTTGGCGAATCGATCAGCTTCGCCGATTTGAAAGGTGTGATTGCTGATTTCCTGCGCAAGTTCTTCGAATCGGACGATTTGCAGGTGCGCTTTCGTCCATCGTACTTTCCGTTCACCGAACCAAGCGCCGAAATCGACGTGGCGTTCATGCACGGCGAAATGGAGGGGCGCTGGCTGGAAATCGCCGGATGCGGAATGGTCCATCCGAACGTGCTGCGATACGGTGGAATCGATCCGGAAAAATACACCGGCTTTGCGTTCGGCATGGGGCCCGACCGGCTCACGATGCTGCGATATGGAATCAACGATCTGCGCCTTTTCTTTGAAGGCGATCTGCGTTTCCTCAGCCAATTCAGGTAAGCGACGATGCAATTTTCAGAACACTGGTTGCGCAGTTTCGTCGATCCTGCGCTCGATACCGAAGCGCTTGGTCAGTTGCTGACCATGGCCGGTCTCGAAGTCGAGGAGTTGAACCCGGCCGGCGGAGACTTCGATTCGGTCGTTGTCGGTCACATTGTTTCCGTTGAAAAGCACCCCGACGCGGATCGCCTCAACGTCTGTCAGGTGGACGTTGGCGATCCCGAGTTGCTGCAGATCGTGTGTGGGGCGCCCAACGCCACGGCTGGGATGAGGGTGCCTTGCGCGCTGGTCGGCGGGAGCTTGCCGGGCTTGCAAATCAAGCGCGCCAGGCTGCGCGGCGTTGAGTCACACGGCATGTTGTGTTCGGCGCGCGAACTCGGCCTGTCAGACGATCACGGCGGCCTTTATTCGCTGGCCGAAGATGCGCCCGTCGGGCAAGACATACGAAAACTGCTTGATCTCGACGATACGGTTTTCGTCATAAAGCTCACGCCCAACCGCGCCGACTGTTTGAGCCTCGCGGGCGTTGCGCGCGAGGTTGCGGCGCTTACCGAGACGGCGCTGACCTTGCCCGATGTCGAGCCGGTTGTGCCGAGCATCGAGGCGCAGCGCGATATCGTGCTCGACGCACCCGCGGCCTGCTCACGCTTTTGCGGGCGCATCATTACCGGCGTCGATGCCAGTGCCGCAACGCCCGGCTGGATGAAGCGACGCCTTGAGCGCAGCGGCATCCGCGCAATCAGCCCATTGGTCGACATTACCAACTACGTGATGCTCGAACTCGGCCAGCCGCTTCACGCCTATGACAACGATCGCTTGACCGGCGCCATCCACGCGCGCATGCCACGTGCGGGTGAGCAGCTTGAATTGCTCAACGAGCAGCTGGTCACACCTGACGCGAGCACGTTGCTGATCACCGATGACGCTGCGGTGCTTGGATTAGCCGGGATCATGGGTGGCGAACTCAGCGGCATCTCGCCGGATACACGCGACGTGTTCCTCGAGGCCGCTTTTTTCGCGCCCGATGCCATTGCTGGACGTGCCCGACAATACGGTTTCAGTTCAGATGCCTCCCATCGATTCGAGCGTGGCGTCGATGCCGAACTTTCTCCCGTCGCGATCGAGCGCGCAACGCGCCTCATCCTGGATATTTGTGGTGGTGCGGCCGGACCAGTGAATGTCGTGGAGTCATTGGCCGACCTGCCGCAGCGAGCGGCGGTGTCGTTGCGACCCGCGCGCGCCCGTCGCGTGCTCGGCATCGGACTTAACGATACGCAGATCGAATCGCTCCTTACGCGCGTCCATCTTGCAGTTCGACGGGAAGGTGACGGCTTCAAGGTCACGTCACCGTCATACCGTTTCGACATCGAAATTGAAGAAGACCTGATCGAAGAGTTGGCGCGTCTGCACGGTTACGACAACATTCCGGCGCCCGCGCCACAGGGAACCCTGGCGATGCTGCCGCGCCCCGAAGCGCGGCGCGATTTGTGGCAGGTGCGCCGGTTGGTGGCAGATCGTGACTATCAGGAAGTCGTCACCTACGCCTTTATTGAAGATACGTGGGAAACGGATTTTTGTGATAACCCCGGCGCAATCCGGTTGGCCAACCCCATCGCCAGCCAGATGAACGTTATGCGGAGCAGCCTGATCCCCGGCCTCATCAATACGCTCGTCGTCAATCGGAAACGTCAGAACCATCGTGTGCGCGCGTTCGAGGTCGGCCGCTGTTTTGTCAGCGATGCAAACGCCCAGCCGGTGCCCGGCTATCACCAACCGGTCAGGCTGGGCATGATCGCCGCGGGTGGTGCGTGTGCCGACCAGTGGGGGCTACCGGCTCGAGCGGTTGATTTCTTCGATCTCAAGGGCGACGTTGAAGCGCTGTTTGCACCCGAGACGCTGGATTTCGAGGCGTCAGCGCATCCCGCACTCCACCCGGGCCGGTGCGCCACTATTCTTCATCGCGGCCAAGCGATCGGCATACTGGGTGAGTTTCACCCCAAGTGGGTTCAGAAATACGAACTCGGTCCCGCGCCTCTAGTGTGTGAAATCGAGGTCGAAGCGCTGCTTGCCGCGTCGCTACCGTTATACGCTGCCATTTCTCGACAGCCGGCCGTGCTGCGCGATCTGGCCTTGGTGGTCGATCATGCGCTCCCCGTAGCAAGGCTGCTGGAGGCAATGAATGCGGCTGCACCGGACATCGTCAAGCACATTCAGTTGTTCGACCTGTACCAGGGAAAGGGCATTGAGCCAGACAAAAAGAGCCTTGCATTCAGAGTGTTAATGCAAGATACTCAACGAACTCTTGAAGACGTCGAGGTGGATGCGGCGGTCGCGGCACTCCTGCAGTGCGCACAAAACGAATTCGATGCCTGCCTGCGCGGATGACGGAAGCGACAATGACATTAACGAAGGCCGAGCTGGCAGACATGCTCTTTGAGCAGGTCGGTTTGAACAAACGTGAATCAAAAGACATGGTCGAGGGCTTCTTCGAAGAGATTCGCTCGGCGCTGGAGCGGGGCGAATCCGTCAAGCTCTCCGGGTTCGGCAACTTCCAACTGCGTGACAAGCCGCAGCGCCCGGGGCGCAACCCGAAAACGGGTGAAGAGATCCCGATTACGGCACGTCGGGTTGTCACATTTCACGCCAGTCAAAAACTCAAAGCCGCAGTGGAAAGTCTGAGTGATGCAGGAAAATCATAGCGCCGAAGGCGCACCCGCCCTTCCGCCCATTCCAGCCAAGCGCTACTTCACCATCGGTGAGGTGAGCGAATTGTGCGGGGTCAAGCCGCATGTGCTGCGCTATTGGGAGCAGGAATTCACGCAGCTCAAGCCGGTCAAGCGCCGCGGAAATCGCCGCTATTACCAACACCATGAAGTGCTGCTGATTCGGCGCATTCGCGAGTTGCTCTACCAAGACGGTTTCACCATTTCGGGGGCACGCAACCAACTCAATGCTTCCGCGATCCACGCGCAGGAAGAGGTGCTTGAAGCCGATGTGTTGCGGGGCAAAATTGCCGAAGCGCGGCAAGCACTGCATGACGTGTTGCAAGAACTGAAGTCGTAGCGTTTGTAGTTTCGACCGCCTTTGCTATAATCGCCGGCTTGTGTCGGGGCGTAGCGCAGCCTGGTAGCGCACTTGCATGGGGTGCAAGGGGTCGCGAGTTCGAATCCCGCCGCCCCGACCAATAGAATCAAGCATTTAGGCCAGTCTTCGGACTGGCCTTTTTGTTGTGCGCCCAGCATGGGCGCGATCTTGGAGGTGCAAGTCCTCCCGTAAGTTGG
>CBDTZF010000241.1:0-4353 GCA_965364825.1 uncultured Rhodocyclaceae bacterium
GCAGGCCGATCTTGGCGCCCGGGAAGAAGGACAGCGAGATGTCCTTGATGATCTGTCGTTTGGGCGGAACCGTCTTGCTCACGCGGAGCATCGACATTACATATTGAGCCATGGTCGCGGGACCCGTTTCCGGGCCGTAATTCAGGAAAGCGACAACTTTACCCGAACCGCTACGCAGGTGCGTGCGGTCGGCCTGTCGTGCGGGTGCAATCCACCTGCGCGCGAAACACGCTATTTGAGGCTCAGCGCCGCTCAAGCCGCAAGGCCGAACTGCAAGACGCCGCATGTTGTGATGACGAGAAAAGAAAAACGGGCGCCCGAAGCGCCCGTTGTCTGTTCCAGCCTGGCTGACAGAGTCAGTTGTCAGTTATTGGCTACGAAGGGCTTGACCTTGTCTTCCTCTTTCTTGGCATTCAGCTTGTCGCCTTTCGCACTGTTCAGCGACTGAACGTCGCCGGAGAGCACACCGCCTTCTTCGATCAGGATCGTGCCGTAGCGGATGCTGCCGCTGACCACGCCGGTGGCGTGAATGACCAACTGCTTGCGGGCGGTCAGTTCGCCTTCGAAATTACCGTGAATCTCGGCAACGTCGACACCGACCTTGCCGGAAAACGTTCCTTTGTCCGCGATACGGATCACGCGACTGTCCATGGTGGCTTCGACGCGGCCTTCGACCACGAGCGTGTCACAATCAAGAATTTCAGCCCCACGCAGCTTGACCGACGGGCCAACGATAAGACGGTTGCCGCTGTTTTCCTGAACATCCTGCTGCTGCTTGTCCTGCTTGTTGCGATCTGTAAAGCTGTTGCTCTCGGATTGACTGCGCATATTGGCTCCAAAAGTTCCTGGGCGTGGCGTGGGCGTGGGTCGGGCGATGCTGGGAGAGGTGGAGCTGGCCGGGCTGGAACCGGGGGAGGGCGCAGCGGTGGTCGGCTTGTGCGCGTTCTCTTCTTCTTCCCGTTTATTGAACAGACTCGACTTGTTGAACATAGACATGGCTTTCCCTCAAATGACGATGCGGCGGGGCACTCGCCCCTCCGTCAGATTTTTGCAAAGACGAGACCAATTGCTTACTGACTGAATGCAAGTGTAACCGGCAATTTACCGTAGAGGAATGCACACGAAACATGCGATTGGTGTCGCTCCAAGGCGACGACAATTGTGACGTCAGACGATAAGTACTTGATTTAAAAAGAAATTAAAGCGTCGTTATTTGGCGACAATCGCGATTTGTGACAGCATGTCACACTGTATTTAGCGAATAGAGGGCACTTTCAATTGCTTACTCTCGTTTAGATGCCTGTCGCCTAAAGTCGACACCCCTATAAACACAACATATTGCATGTTCTCGCGAATGTCCTTCCGGCAGATGCTGCTCGCCGGATTCCTCCTTATCACACTTGTGATTGGCGCCGCCGCGGTGCAAGGCCTGCGCGTGCTCGAAGCATTTGCGGTGCATAGTCGCAATGGCGCTGAGACCGCGCTCGGCCTGACCACAGCAGCGCAGCAACTGGCCGAACGCACCGTGGACATGGAGCGCAGCGCGCGGCAGTACCAGGTGTTGGGGGAAGACAGCCTCAAAGCGCGCTTTGTGGAGACCCGCCGTGACGCGGAGAAGGCACTTTCTTCATTCGCAGCGGTGGCACCCTCGACGCTGGGCGGCGTGGCGGACACCTGGCGTGCGGCGGCAGACGACGCCGAGCTTGCGCTCAACAGCACTGACCAGGAATCAGAGTTACGCGAAGCGCTCGACCGGCTGCATACCATCAACGAACGGCTTGCCATAGAGGCGCGGTATTGGGTGGGGCGCCAGAACGCCAGCATGCTCGACACGCTCGAAGCCAATCGCCTGCGTCTCGCCTGGCAAGTGATGCTTGCGGTGTCGGTGGCGATCGCGCTGGCCGGATTTTTTGGTTGGGCGTTGGTGCGGCCGGTCAAGCAAATAGAAGACAGTATCGAACAGCTCGGTGAAAGCCAGCTCGACAAGGCCATCGAGGTCGAAGGGCCGGCGGATCTGCGGCAGGTCGGTCAGCGTCTCGATTGGTTGCGCCAGCGCCTTGGCGAGCTCGAAGCCGACCGCGTGCGCATGCTGCGTCATGTTTCCCACGAGCTCAAGACGCCACTGGCGGCGTTGCGCGAAGGGGTGGCTTTACTGGAAGACGAAGTGACCGGGCCGCTGGCGGAGCCGCAGCGAGAGGTCGTCGGCATCTTGCGCGATAACGCGCATCTGCTCCAGGGCCGCATCGAAGACCTGCTTTACTTCAACGCGGCGGTGTTTGACGCTCGTCGCCTGCATCGCAGCCGCATCGAACTGCCCGAACTGCTGAGGCGGGTTGCCGATGGCCAGCGTTTACAAGCGCAATCGCGTGAGGTGACGATCAAACTCGAGGGCGCGGCGGCGGTGGTGGAAGCCGACGCCGAAAAGCTGGCGGTCGCCATCGGCAATCTGCTTGCCAACGCGATTTCGTTCAGCGCACCGGGATCGGTGGTCACGCTGCGCGCGCGCCGTGTCGGCCCGCTGGTCACTATCGACTGTATGGACCAGGGACCGGGGATCGACGAAGCGGATGCGCGGCGCATTTTCGATCCCTTTTTCCAGGGGCGTCGTCAGCCGGCGACGCCGCGGCAAGGCAGTGGTGTCGGCCTGTCGATTGTGCGTGAATATGTGCAGGCACACGGGGGTCGGGTGACGCTGCTCGAGACCGACCGGGGTGCCCATTTCCGGATTGAACTTCCCATGGCAGTATGAGCATGAATTTATGACCCCTCGGTTTCTGCTGTTCCGCGCTGGCGCCGCCGCCGCGATGTTGATTGCGCTGGCTGCGTGCCAGCATCTTCCGACCGCGTCAGGCGAGTCCACCGACGAGCCGACGCACATCGTGGTACGTCGTGACGATGTCACCTTGCGTGCCGCGCTCGCCTACGCCAGCGAGGCCGACGCGCTCGACCATGCGGCATTCAGTCGGGAACTCGAATTGACGGAGGCGACACAGGGTACGCCGCTCAGCGCGGTCAAGCTCGCCATGCTGCTGGGGTTGCCGCGTGCCGAAGGCGACGTCGCGCGCGCCGAGCAAATTCTGGAGAAGGTGCTGGTCGACGCGTCGACAGAGGCCGCAGTACTGCATCAACTGGCCCGGATTCTGCATGCGCAGTATGCGGCCCGTGTGCGCTTGCGCGCGCAGAACGACAGGTTGTCGCAGATCCAGAGCGACGCCCGCGGGAAGATCAATTCGCTGCAGAAAAAACTCGACGCGCTGACCGACATTGAACGCAGCCTGGCTGCGCCGGCAGTGCGTCCGACGGAGACGCCTCAATGAGCCTTGCCTTGAAAGCCGAAACCCCTGAATACAAAGCCCGATTGCTGCTGGTTGATGACGATCCCGACCTGCTGCGACTGCTGTCGATGCGCTTGCGTGCCAGCGGGTATGCCGTCGAAGCGGTCGAATCGGCGGAATCGGCGCTTGCGTACATGTCGGTGAATTCGCCCGATCTGGTGATCAGCGATGTGCGCCTGCCGGGGCGCGACGGACTGGCCTTGTTCGATGAAATCCGCGCCGCACATCCCGGCCTGCAGGTGATATTGCTGACCGCACACGGCAGCATTCCCGATGCCGTCGAAGCCACCGCGCGCGGCGTCTTCGACTATCTCACCAAGCCCTTCGACAGCCGTGTGCTGCTGGAACAAGTCGCACGCGCGCTCGAGGTGTCGATGCCATCGAAGGCCCCCGCGGGCAGTCACAGCAACGTCTGGCGTGCGGAAATCATCAGTCGCAGCGCACGCATGGAGGAAGTGCTCGAAGAGGCCCGGCTGGTGGCGCGCAGCGATGCCAGCGTGCTGGTGCGCGGTGCCAGCGGTGCGGGCAAGGAATTGCTCGCGCGAGCCATCCACCGCGCCAGCTCGCGCGTCGACAAACCCTTCGTCGGCATCAACTGCGGTGCCATTCCTGAGCAGTTGCTCGAATCCGAACTGTTCGGTCATGTGAAGGGCGCGTTCACCGGCGCGACCAGCGGCAACGAAGGCTTGTTCATGAGTGCCCATGGCGGCACCCTGTTTCTCGACGAGATCGGCGATATGCCGTTGCCGCTGCAGGTCAAGCTGTTACGTGTGCTGCAGGAGCGTGCGGTGCGGCCGGTGGGGGGGACGCGTGCGCTTGCGGTTGATGTACGCATCATCTCCGCGACCCACCGCGATCTCGATGCCGCCATGCGCGAGGGCACCTTCCGTGAGGATTTGTATTACCGGCTCAACGTGGTGCGGCTCACGCTGCCCTCGCTGGACGAGCGCCGCGAGGACATTCCCCTGCTGGCGCGCCACTTCATGCACGGGCTGGCCGAAAAGTACGGCAAGACCAT
>CBDTZF010000242.1:0-4350 GCA_965364825.1 uncultured Rhodocyclaceae bacterium
AGCGAGATGGACAGCCCGGTGATCATGCAGGCGTCCGCCGGCGCCCGCCGTTATGCCGGCGAAGCCTTCCTGCGCCACCTCATCGACGCCGCCGTCGAGGCCTATCCGCACATCCCCATTGTCATGCACCAGGATCACGGCCAGTCACCCGCCATCTGCCTGAGCGCGATGCGCTCCGGCTTCACCTCGGTGATGATGGACGGCTCGCTGCTCGAAGACGGCAAGACCCCCTCGAGCTATGAATACAACGTTGAGGTCAGCCGCAAGGTGGTCGAGATGGCCCACGCCATCGGCGTTACTGTCGAGGCCGAGCTGGGCTGCCTGGGTTCGCTAGAAACCGGCCAGGCCGGCGAAGAAGACGGCATCGGCGCCGAAGGCACGCTCGACCATTCGCAACTACTCACCGATCCCGACGAGGCCGCCGACTTCGTCAAGCAGACCGATTGCGACGCGCTCGCCATCGCCATCGGCACCAGCCACGGCGCCTATAAATTCACCCGCAAGCCCACCGGCGACATCCTCGCGATCGACCGCATCAAGGCCATTCACGCGCGCATCCCGAACACGCATCTGGTCATGCATGGTTCCTCCTCGGTGCCGCAGGATCTGCTCGAGATCATCCGCCAACACGGTGGCGAGATGGCCGAAACCTATGGCGTACCGGTCGAGGAAATCGTCGAAGGCATCAAGTACGGCGTGCGCAAGGTCAACGTCGACACCGATATCCGGCTTGCCATGACCGGCGCGATCCGCAAATTCATGGCCGAGAACCCCTCCAAATTCGACCCGCGCGAATACAACAAGCCCGCGCGCGAAGCGGCCAAGCAAGTGTGCAAGGCGCGCTATGAAGCGTTTGGCAGTGCCGGGCACGCCAGCCAAATCAAGCCGGTGCCGCTGGAGAAGATGGCGGCGCGTTACGCTGCCGACGAACTTCGTCAGGTGGTGCGCTGAAGTGTTTCCGTCACACGTGACGACGGCATCCTGCGGGGTGCCGTTTTTCGTTGTTAGTCGTCTCGATGGCTGAAGCCTGTTTCACCTACGGCACGCTGATGTACAAGGACGTCTTCGCCGCCGCCACCGGACTGACGCGCACACCCCGATATGCGCGCCTCGACGGTTACGCTCGCCACCCGGTGCACGGCCAGCTCTACCCCGGCATTCGCCCCGCGTCGGGCAGCCACGTCGATGGCTATTTATATGAAAATGTCACCGCCGATGTGCTCACCCGGCTCGACTGCTTCGAAGGCAGCGACTATGTGCGCGAAGCGCTGGAGGTCACAATCGACGATGGCACGCGAATGCGCGCCTGGACTTACGTTTTCAAATCTGCCTGCTACCATCGACTGGCACCCGGTCCGTGGGATGCGGATCGTTTTCGCGCCACCGGCAAAGACCGATTCATGACGCCTGACATGTCACACCGCTGAACGGCGCCGACTTTACGCACATCCACCATTGACACGGCCCCGACATGACGCTCTACAAAGCCCATCCGTTGCGCGAGGCGCTGAATGACGAAGTGCATTCACGCCCGCCCATACCGCTGCGCGGCCCGACACGCATCAGTTATCTGGTTTTTGTGCACACCGACGGCAGCAGCGATCACGAAGCCCAGCACCTGCAAAAACTGGCGCGTCAATACGGCCTCGACACGCTGGAGACGCGCCACGGTCACCTGATGTTTGACGCCGGCGAGTTTCGCGTCAAGTGGGAACGCCACACGGAGTTTTCGGGCTTCACTTTCTTGCGCGACGTTGCCGCTGACGAACCCGAAGAGACGACGGCACTCAGCGCCGTGCCGGCCGACTGGCGAGACGGCTTGCCGGGAAAACTGATCGTTGCAACCCACCTCTCACTGCTTGACGCCGCAGCCCATCCACCCGCGATACTTCTGCAACGGCAAACCGATCCCGACCAACTTGCCGTCATTTCGCGCATCGCCAAAGGCGCCGCCTGGGTATTTACCGACTTCCACTTGCACGACGGCTTTTCGCACTTCAAGGTCATCGACGAACGCCTCAATCCACGCCAGGCCGGCCGCAATATCAAGCGCCTGCTGGAGATCGAGACCTACCGCATGATGGCATTGCTGGCCTTTCCGGTCGCGCAGTCGGTGGGCCGTCTGCTCGGCGAAGCCGAGGTCGAGCTGGCTGACCTGATGGACAGCATGAGCAGCAGCGTGCTTCCCGCCGACGAACGCGAAATTCTCGCCCGCCTCACCCGCCTGGCGGCCCAAGTCGAGCAGTCCGTCGCGCGCACCACCTACCGCTTTGGCGCTGCGAACGCGTACTACCGGCTGGTTCGCCAGCGCACCGCCGAACTGCGCGAGTTGCGCGTCGAGGGTTTTCCCAATATCGCCGATTTCGTCGAACGCCGCCTCGCGCCGGCGATGGATACTTGCGTCACCATCGCGCACCGGCAGGAAGAACTCTCCGCCCGCATCGCCCGCAACAGTCAGTTGCTGCGCACCCGTGTCGACATCGAGATGCAGCAGCAGAACAAGTTGCTGCTCGAACAGATGAACCGGCGTGCCAAGCTGCAATTGCGTTTGCAGGAAACCGTCGAAGGCCTGTCGATCGTGGCGATCACCTATTACGCCTCGCAACTGGTGAACTACCTCGCCAAAGGTACCACTGGGTTAATTGCACCGGTGACCCCCGAGATCGCTACCGCAATTTCCATCCCAATCATCGCCACCGCCGTTGCGCTTGGCCTGCGTCGTATGCGCAAGGCACTCGCGGTCGCCGAGAGCGGCTGAGGCGAGCGCGTCCAACGGCCATTTCCAGGATAATCCCCGTTTAATCCACCCGCGCTTGCCTGCCATGACCGCTCCGCTTTTCGAATCCAGCATCCGTTCCTTGCCGCTGATTGCGCGCGGCAAAGTGCGCGATATCTACGCCGTGGATGACGACACGCTGCTGATCGTCACCTCCGATCGCCTGTCCGCGTTCGACGTCATCCTGCCCGACCCGATCCCGCGCAAAGGCGAAGTGCTCACCGCAACGGCGCTATTCTGGTTCGATCGTCTCGCGCATGTGGTGCCCAACCAGCTCACCGGCATCGCACCCGAGGATGTGGTCGCCGCGGACGAACGCGATCAGGTCACGGGCCGCGCGCTGGTGGTCAAGCGGCTCACGCCACTGCCTATCGAGGCGGTGGTGCGCGGCTATGTGATCGGCTCAGGGTGGAAGGACTACCAGGCCACCGGCGCCATCTGCGGCATCGCGTTGCCGCCGGGGCTCAAGCAAGCTGCGCGTCTGCCCGCGCCGATCTTCACGCCCGCCTTGAAAGCCGAGAAGGGTGATCACGACGAAAACATTTCGTTCGCTGAAGCACAGCAGCGCACCGCAACCCTGCTAGCCGGCCTGATTTCCGGCACTGGCAAAGACGGAAGCCAACTGGTCGACGAGGCACGCCGTGCGGCGCTGGCCCTGTATGGTGAAGCGGCACAATACGCCGTCGGACGCGGCATCATCATCGCCGACACCAAGTTCGAATTCGGTATCGATGCCGGCGGCACGCTGCACCTCATCGACGAAGCGCTGACGCCCGACTCATCCCGCTTCTGGCCAGCCGATCAGTATCGCGAAGGCATCAGCCCGCCCTCCTTCGACAAGCAATACGTGCGCGACCACCTTGAAACGCTCGACTGGAACAAGCGCGCACCCGGCCCGCATCTGCCCGCCGAGATCATCGAGCGCACCAGCGCAAAGTACCTTGAAGCCTATGAACGCCTGACCGGCCATCGCCTGAGCTGAGCGCACTCGGGCATAATGCCGAAGGGATGGCATGGCACACTGGCGCCTTCCCGCGATGACGCATCCGGCCGGGCCAACGGACGACGTTTAAGGAGAAGCGCAGCCATGGGAGACAAGGGAGCCAAGCACGAACAGGACGACTTTCTCGCACAACATTTTGAATTGCCGTCCATTCGGCGTGTGAGTGTGCAGCGACCCTTCAGCTGGCTGGCCCGCGGCTGGAGTGACATGCGCGCGAACCTCGGCGTCAGTCTAGCCTACGGCATTTTCTTCGCGCTCATCGGTTACGCCCTGCTGGCGTTCGCCGCACCGCGGCCTTACCTCTTCTCGACCGCCATCTCCGGTTTCCTGCTCATTGGCCCACTGTCGGCCGCGGGCCTTTACGAGATTTCACGCCGCCGCGAGCAAGGCGTCAGTACTACGCTGGCGGCATCCATCAGCGGTCTGCGCCAACATGCCGATGTACTGTTCCATTTCGGCATCCTGCTGGCACTTGTGCTGGTGTTGTGGGAACGGGTCTCCGCCGTCGTCTTCGCACTGTTCTATGCCGACAACGTCCCCGATCTGAGCAACTTCTTCCATTCCATCCTGT
>CBDTZF010000243.1:0-4345 GCA_965364825.1 uncultured Rhodocyclaceae bacterium
TCCTTGACGACCTCGGCATGAGTGGTCAACTGGTTGCGAATCGCGGTGCGGATCAGGTCGGTGCGATTGGAATAGAAGCCCTCCTGCACCAGCAGATCGATCTGTCCGAGGTCGACCACCCCGAGGTTGATGGTGATCTTCTCGGTGGTGTCACCGGCCTTCGGTTTGAACTGATATACGCTCACTGGAATCCCCTTACCATCTGTGTGGATGGTATTCTAGACTCCGATGCGCGATTGTCAACACATGAATTTCAACGCAGGTTGAACGGACCCACCCCGCGACACGCCTTAAAGGCGCTTCTTCAATGGTTCCTATTTCTTTCCGCTGTGCGTGTTCTGTGGCGAGCTTTGCTGGTGTCGACCCAGTGCTCAACCAACGTCGATAGGGCGAAGTACGCGGGAACGATTCTCAACGTGCTGGTGAGGCAGATACGTGCAGTCTGGCTTTGACGATGGGGTAGGGCCGGGTTCATCCGGCCATAAGTGACTCGCTGGGCATCGTGACGGGCTAAACCCGAATGGCATTTACTTAAGCGTTGGCGGGAGAATTTCGTCATTCCCGTGAAAGCGGGAATCCAAGTGCTTCAATGTGCTTGGCGAGGCGAAAAGCGCTGGATCCCCGCGTTCGCGGGGATGACGACGTTAAGTAAGTGCCATTTGGCTAAACCCCGCCCGACCTAATTTGTGCGCGCGTCGTCTTTCATGCTCAGGGGTGGCGGCGCCAACCACCATGAGCGCCAGGATCATCCGGCGGATTGGGCGCGGGAATGTAGAGACTTCGAGTGCGCCTCGTGCGGCGTCTGGCCCGAAGCGAACTGCTCCGGGCGCGATACCAGATCCTGGCGCAAGAGCGCTATGTTGCGAATGTTGGACTTGAACGTAGCGTCAAAAACATCGCCGAATAGCGGCACGGCGCCGATCACGAAGTCGAGTGCGGTATTTCCTGCCATGCGCCACAGTGTCGACTTGCGCACACCCAGGCGACGCGCCTTTGCGATCAGATAAATGCCCGGCAACAGCATGACGCTATCGCCAACGCCGGGCACGAGGCCGATCAGGCTGTCGTAACCGAAGCGGAACGGTGTGCCCGGGATGCGGTATTTCGCGTCAAGCCATCGCGCAAGGCGGTCGAGCTTTTCGATGTCGTGATCGCTCATCACCTGTCACCTACGCGCAATGATGTACACCGCATGGACAACGCCGGGGATGTATCCAAGCAGGGTAAGCAGGATATTGAGCCAGAACTGCGCGCCGAACCCGACTTGCAGAAATACGCCCAGCGGCGGCAGAAGAACAGAAAAAATGATGCGGATAATATCCATCATGAGCCTCGAAAATTGCAAACCAAAAGCCGCCTGAAGGGGCAAGCGCAAGCCGATGACTTCGGCGATCCCAAGAGTCCAAGTTCTGCTTCGACGTCGCCGCCAACACTATTGCGGTGTCGATCGCATCGCGGGAAAAAAAGCGATTCCTTAGCCTTCCCCTCAAGCTACTTTTCTCCGCCTTTTTTGTCTGGCATGTCGATATCGATCGTCGGCACCTTGATCGAATCGGGAATGTCGATTTCCTTCGTACCGACATCGACGTCCGGCCCACGCACATCGACGTCTGGTAGCCTCCCGGCTTCCGCATCCACGTTCACTTCAGGCATCTCGCCTTCCTGCTTCTTGACCACTTCGTATTCGGGCATCTGCCCTTCTTTGGCATCGACATCTACGCTGGGAAGTTTCCCTTCGTCTTTGACGTCGACTTCACATGCGCTCAGGGCAAGGCTAGCGATCGCAACCGCGGCCAACGTTTTCACTGTATTCATCGGTGTTCTCCATTAACAGGGTTGATCACGCCCATGACATCAATCGTTGAAATCAACCACGATCGAAGCGAGGGCAAACAGGTTAGAGCAGTCTCGCTCACGCCCGAAACGGCTATCCAACCGCCCCATCAACAACGATCTTCCGCGGGTGCGTTTCGAAGTGCATTTCGCGGCCGGGCAAAGAAACATCCGCCAATCCTCTACTTCGGGTCCTGCAACGGAGCACGTACATTGCACCTCGCGCCGTGCTGCCACGTGACTGAACTTCGTTGCGAACAACACGGGTGATCGCTCCTTTACGGCGGCTGAACTTACTGCGGTGCACGGCAGCAGTTCAACCATAGCGGCTTTGTTTCGGCGCTGATGTCCGACACGGCGGATTTGCGCGTAGGAAGATTCCTGCAAGGCCGAACACTGACGTGACAGAAAGGTATTTGAAGACCCCTCGAGGCCCGATTCCCCGCATATCGCCGTGCACCATGCGAAGAAATCCTCCGGTCCCGATCGGCAACGATCGTTCGTTGGAGGTTGTGCACGTACCGTTCCAGAATACGAGGACTCAAAGATGGTCCGAATGCCACCACCTTCGGTTGTTGCGACCGAGCACCTTCGTGCGCTGTGCCCCCGGTTCGTGGTTGCACGTCCTTGCTGAAGCGGCCCGGCGATGCCCGACTGCACTCACGGCGCGAAATCGCCGCAGCAACCTCGCTGGATTGACAACCGCCTGTCGTGGGCGAGCTGGAACGAAACGCTCATCGGCGACAGGAAACGCAGGTATCCTCGGGTGAGAACGCGCCGCGGCAATCGCTCCAGGCCCTTCTGCCTCAGAGGAGCGCTGTCGTCGGCTGGGCGCCGTCCGTCCGGCCCGACCGACAAATGCGATATCGACGAGGGCGCGTGCAAGCGCGTGATTACGGCAGGATCGCAGAGATAACAAGGAGATGCCGCATGACGTCGCCGACACACGCTCCCGCGCCCGATGAAGCAAAAAAAACGACGATACCCGATGCCGACATGTCCGCTTCGGACATCTCAGAGGAACGCGCGGCGGGCGGTGACAAACGCGCACCCCAACAAACCGCGGTCGATACCTTCGCGAAAATCGCCATCGCGGGGCGCCATGAATTGAAGCGTCCCTCCAATTCGCTGTGGTGCTCGGGCACGGTTGCGGGCGTGGCGATGAGTTTTTCCGCCGTCGGCGAAGCCGCGTTGATCAGCTTTTTGCCCGAGGCCGCGTGGACGCCGCTGGTTTCAAGCTTCGGCTACAGCCTCGGTTTTCTAATTGTGATTCTCGGCGGCTTGCAACTCTTTACGGAAAACACCATCACCCCGGTGCTCACCGTGCTGGTGCACCCGACGCCGCGCGCCTGGCAGGCACTCGCGCGGCTGTGGTCGATCGTATTCGTCGCCAACCTCATCGGCGTCGGCCTGGCATCGGGCTTCTTTGCTCTCACGCCCGCGTTGCCGCAGTCCATCCATACTGCGCTCGCCACCCTCGCCCACCATGCCGTCGCGCCCGAACCCTGGCAGATTTTCACCTCGGCGATCGCGGCCGGCTTTCTGATTGCCAGCGTGGTGTGGGCGATTTCGGGGCATGAAAGTGCAGCCTTTTTCATCATCACCATCATCACCTACAGCATGGCGCTGTTCGACGCGGCGCACATCATCGCCGGGTCAGCCGAGGTCTTGTTTCTTGTATTCACGGGTGAGCGCACACTCGGTTCGCTCGTGCTGCCGTACGTTATCCCGGCGTTACTGGGAAATATCGTAGGGGGCTCGCTGGTGTTCGCCCTGCTGTCCTACGGGCAGATCGCGGACGAGATCGATGTCGAATAGTCGCAGCAGGAGAATACGAAAATCCAGCACGTAGCCCGAATGCAGCGCAGCGAAATCCGGGAACGATCATGCGAAACGCGGCAAAAGCCGAATTCCGGCATGCATCCAGACGACACAAGTAGATAGCACGCTGCGCGGGCCAGCCCGCATCGCAACAGGACACCCGCACGTTTTACGCATGAAAAATAGCAAGCGCCGCATTCGCGCGTATCACGACCCGGTCGACGATCTCTCCGTGATCGCATCGGAAATTCGGCGGGTCTTCGGCACCTCGCCTTTCCCCGCCGGCCATCCCTCACGCTGCTTCGCGCGGTCGCCGTCGGTTTCTTCGGTCTGGTCATGGAAGAGGTGCACTTGCGTGGGATACGGCATGTCGATGCCCTCCTCATCCAAGCGCATGTAGACCGCCTGCAGCACCTCACCGAAAGCGTGGATCTGACTGGCGCGATCCGACTTCGTCCACCACCTCAGACGAACAACGTTGGCGAAGTCACCCAGCTCAATCGGAATGGTCTCCGGCGCCGGGTCAGAGAGCACGCCTTCAACATTCCGGCAGGCCTCGACCATGAGTGCGCGTGCCCGCTTCCAGTCATCATTGCAACCGATGCCAATGTCGTACTGCGAACGGCGTGAATCGAACGCGGTATTGACCACCACACTGCTGGTGTAGATCTCGGAATTCGGGATGACCACC
>CBDTZF010000244.1:0-4314 GCA_965364825.1 uncultured Rhodocyclaceae bacterium
GTCTTGCGTCCGGGGGCAATATCGCTGTGGCCGACAACATCCTCGATCGGGTAATGCGCGCGCAAGGTATCGACCAGCGCACCGAGGCGCGCGTATTGCGCATTGGTAAAGGCTTGTGTGTCCGAGCCCTCGAGTTCGATGCCGATGGAAAAATCGTTGCAACGCTCACACGCCTGCCAGCAACTCGCGCCGGCATGCCAGGCGCGCAGGGACACCGGCACGAACTGGATCAGCTCGCCGTCACGACGAATGAAGAAATGCGCCGACACGGTCAGATGCGCGATCTCGGCGTAATACGGATGTGCCTGCGGGTCGAGCCGGTTGGTGAACAACTGCGTCACGCCCGGACCACCGAACTGCTCCGGCGGCAGACTGATGGCGTGCACCACAATCAGGCGCGGCGGCGTGTCGGCGGGGCGCTCATCGGCATTGGGCGATGCGATGCGGCGGGCGCCGACCAGCCAGCCCGCCGCATCGAAAGCGTGGCTCACCCCGTCGACTCCTTCATGCCGAGCCGCTCCATGCGGTAGCGCAGCGAGCGGAACGTGACCTGCAGCAGGCGCGCCGCCGCCGTGCGGTTGCCATCGGTCTGCGCCAGTGCGTCGACAATGGCCTGGCGTTCCGCCGCATCCAGATATTCCTGCAGGCCGCGCTGCATGGCATCACCGGCGCGCAGCGCATCGGGCGCATCGTCACTTACGAACGGGTCGAGCGCCAGATCCTCGACATGAATGGTGGCATCGCTGGACAGCGCCAGCGCACGTTCAAGCGTGTTTTCGAGCTCGCGCACATTGCCCGGAAACGCGTAGCCGCACAGCGCCTCGGCGGCCTGCGTCGACAGCCGCGGCACGTCCATGCCGGCCTCGCCGGCGAGGCGTACGAGCAAGGCTTCGGCCAGTTCGGGAATGTCTTCGCGGCGTTCGCGCAGCGCCGGCATCTTGAGTTCGATGACGTTGAGACGGTAGAACAGATCCTGACGGAAGCGACTGACTTCGACGAGCGCACGCAGGTTCTGGTGCGTGGCGCTGACGATGCGCACGTCGACCGGGCGCTCTTCGGTTTCGCCAATGCGCCGCACGCGCTTTTCCTGAATCACGCGCAGCAGCTTGACCTGCATTGATAACGGCAAATCGGCCACTTCGTCGAGAAACAGCGTGCCGCCATGTGCCGCCTGAAAAAAGCCGTCGCGGTCGCTGTCGGCGCCGGTGAACGCACCCTTGCGATAGCCGAAGAATTCGCTCTCCATGAGGTTTTCGGGGATCGCACCGCAGTTGACGGCCACGAAGGCGCCCTCGGCACGCGGCCCGAGGGCGTGAATGCCGCGCGCCGCGCGCTCCTTGCCGCTGCCCGATTCGCCCGAGATGTACACCGGTGCCTGGCTGCGTGCGAGTTTTTCGATGAGCTGACGCACCTGCGCCATCGCCGCCGATTCACCGATCAGGAGGGCGCTGGCATCTTTCGATTCGCCCCCTTCGCCACTGCCCGGAAGGCGGAACACCGATTTCGCCAGCGCGCGCAGTTGCTCCAGCGACACCGGTTTGGCCAGATAGTCGAAGGCACCGGCCTTGAGCGCGACGACTGCGTTTTCCATACTGCCGTAGGCGGTGATCACCGCGACCGGTAGATCGGCGCAGTGATTGTTGATATAGCGCACCACGTCGAGGCCGTCGCCGTCGGGCAGGCGCATGTCGGTCAGGCACAGGCGGTAGTTGTTCTGATCCAGCAGCGCGCATGCCTCTTCAACCGTACCCGCCGCGTCCGACCCGAGGCCCATGCGGATGAAGGTCATCTCCAGCAATTCGCGGATGTCGTCCTCGTCGTCGACAATCAGCACGTCGACATTGCCGGGCCGATTGCGGCGTTCGTTCTTGCTCATGGCTGACTCAATCCTGTCAGGCAGAAATGGGCGCCCACGGTGCTGTCGCAGCGCGCCACGGTGGCCTGATTCGCCTCGGCCAGTTCGCGCGCGATGTACAACCCGAGCCCGGTGCCCTTGGCGTGCGTGGTGAAAAACGGCTCGAACAGCTGCGCGTCATGCTCGGGGGCAATGCCCGGCCCGTCGTCGAGCACATGAAGTTGCGTGCGCCCGTCACGACTCCCGGCGCGCACCTGGATCGCGCCGGGGCGCGGGCTGGCGTAGCGTCTCGCGTTGGCGAGCAGGTTCCACAGAATTTGATGCAGATGCGCGCGGTCGAAGGCGAGCGTGACGTCCTCGGCAATCGTCACCGCGATCTGCGCCTTTTCCGCCTCGCCGTGCAGTGTGAACTCATCGAGAAAAGCGCGCACGAATGCCGCCAGCGGCAGCGCTTCGAGCATGGCGCGGTCGCGCCGGCCGAGCGAGAGCACATCGCGCACCAGTTGTTCAATGCGTTGCGCGTTGTCGTTGATGATACGGGTCAGCCGGATCTGACCTTCGGCGCGTTTCTCTTCGCGCAGCAACTCCGCGGCGTGGCTGACCGCGGTGAGCGGATTGCGGATTTCATGCGCAATCCCCGCGGTCAGGCGGCCGAGTGCGGCGAGCTTGATCTGCTGCGCCTGCGCCTGCACCTGCGCCATATCCTGCAAGTAAACAATGCGGTCACCACCATCGTCGCCCGCGGCCACGGTGCGATAGCGCATCGTCTTGCCAGCGCCCATTTCGAGCAAACCGACTTCGCTGCGCGGCGCACTGCCCCCGAGTTGGGCGGCGAGCGCGGGCATCGACTCCATCAGCGGCGCGCCTTCGTCCAGAATGCAACCGAGCAGACGACCGGCCTGCGGGTTGGCCGATGACACGCGTTGTTCGGCGTCGAGCACGATCACGCCATCCTGCATGTCTTCAATGATGCGCGCGTTGATCGCCTCCTGCTTGGCGAGGTCGACCCCACGCGACTGCGCCAGCGCCTCATTGGCGAGTGCGCGGCGAGCCAGCAGACGAGCGCTCAGCGCGACCCCGAAAAACCCGATGCACACCACGCCGACGACGAAAAAATCCGTCGGCGTGTTTCCACTCAGCGCGCGAATCGCGTTCTCGCTCAATACCGCCACGGTGGCCAGCGCCGCGTAAAACAGCACCCAGCGGCCCTGCGCCACCAGTCCGCCGCCGGCGAGCAATACCATCATCAGAATCGGCAACGCGCCGCTGGCGCCGCTGGTGGCATGCATCAGCAGCGCCAGCGCGGTGATGTCGATCACCATCTGCAGCGTCACCAGCCGGTCGAAACCAAAACGTCGCGCGACGTCGGGAAAACCGAGCGCCAGCACCGCCACCAGATAGGCGCTGGCGACGACCACGAAGAGCAGCGGCGCCGCCTCGCCCAAGCCCATGGCGCGGCCGAAGACTGCGAATACCGCCGCCATCACCAAGCGAAACAGATTGAGATAGCGCAGCGATGCGCGTCGCGCCGACGCCGCCGAGGGCAGCGCCGCGGGGTCGTCCAACAGCATCTCAGTCGCGCTCACTGCGCGCATGCTCCTCGCAACAGTAGAACGCCTCAGCGCGGCGCACGCCATCGCTTTCGGGCACATGCAGGCCGCAGCGCGCGCACGGCAGCATGCGTTCGGCATCAGGACGATTTTTCGGCGGCACACCGCCTTGCCGCGCTCTGTTCTTCTGCCGCAACAGGCGAGGCACCCAATACACGGCGAACAGCACGAGAACGAATAAAAGGAGCTTCAGCACGGCCTTGTTGCACCCACGGTGGCAAACCGGAATTTTAACACGCAGCTTACCGACTACAGCTTGACAAGCCGCTCGCAGGCGGCGTCCAGCGTGTCGTCATGTTTGGCAAAACAGAAGCGGATCACACGCGCATCATGACCGTCGGCAAAGAAGGCCGACACCGGAATCGCGGCAACGCCGATCTCGCGCGTCAGCCACTCGACGAAGACGAGATCGCCACGCTCGTCGATGGCGCTGTAGCGCGCCAACTGGAAGTAGGTTCCCTCGCACGGCAACAACTCAAACCTCGAACCGGACAGCGCAGCGCGAAAGCGGTCGCGCTTGGCCTGATAGAACGCCGCCAGGCCGAGATAGCGCTGCGGCTCGGCCATGTAGTCGGCGAGCGCATATTGCATCGGCGTATTGACGGTGAACACATTGAACTGATGCACTTTGCGGAACTCGGCCATGAGTTCGGCCGGCGCCAGCACGTGACCGATCTTCCAGCCGGTGATGTGATAGGTCTTGCCGAAACCCGACACGATCACACTGCGCGCCGCGAGTTCCGGGTAACGCGCACAACTCTCGTGCTGCCGCCCGTCGAAAACGATGTGTTCGTACACCTCGTCCGAGACGATCACGATGTGCGTATCGCGCACCAGCGCCGCCAGTTG
>CBDTZF010000245.1:0-4304 GCA_965364825.1 uncultured Rhodocyclaceae bacterium
CCAACAGCAACACCTTCACTGCCTATCTGGGTCGCGCGGTGCCCGAGCTGCGCCTTGATCTGCCGCCGACCGCGATCGGCAAGGACTACCTGCCGGAAGCCGCGTTGATGTCGACGGCGCCCAGTGGCGGCGGCATACAGGTGTCGCTGGCCGGCCTGCTCGGCTTCACCGTCGCGCCGCAGGAGGGGGTCGAGATCAACCTGCTCGGCTTGTCCGTTGGCCTCGACGTCTCGCCGCTGGCGGTCAAATTGCCGGGCATCGGGCGAATCGGTGCAGCCGAGGTTCGGCTGCCCGAAAAGCCATCCTGATCTGTCGAGCGAATCAGACGCAAGGCTGGTAGCTTCTGCGACTTGAAGTATCGAGAATTGGTACTCGGCAACTTTTTACTAATTCATGGTGTTTGTTGACTAGACTTTATTCATCTACACGATTGGCGATCTCATGAGCACCACCTCTGATCTCATCACCGCCCTCAAGGCCGAACTCAAGGCTGCGGGCATCACCTACGCGGCGCTGGCCGAACGCCTCGGCATGGCCGAATCGAGCGTCAAGCGCATGTTTTCGAGCCGGGGCGATTTGTCGCTGTCGCGCGTCGATGCGGTGTGCCAGGCCCTCGGTATGGATTTCGCCGATCTGGCGCGCACGGTGGCGGACAGCCAGCCCTTGCTGCAGCAGCTCAGCCTGGAGCAGGAAGCGGCTGTGGTGGCCGACCGCCAACTCTTGTCGGTGGCGATCTGTGCGATGAGCCAGATGCCGCTCGACGACATTGTTGCCGCCTACACCGTGTCGCCGGCCGACGGCATCCGCTGCCTCACCCGGCTCGATGCGCTCGGCATCATCGAGCTGCGTCCCGGCAACCGCTACCGGCTCAAGGTAGCGAAAGGCTTCCGCTGGCTGCCGCAAGGACCGGTGATGCGGTTTTTCCGCGACGAAGTGCTGCAGGATTATTTCGCCGGTGGCTTCGACGGCGAGGCCGAGATGCTCACTGTAGTGCATGGCGAGATTGGTCACGGCGTGGCGATGGGTTTTCGTGACCGGCTGATTCGCCTGTGCCAAGACTTTTCCAGCCAGCATCTGGCCGACCGCGCGCTACCGGCGGCGCAGCGGCAGGCGTTCACGCTGGTGGTCGGCATGCGATCCTGGTTGATGCCGGCGCTGCGCGATCTGCAGCGGTCGAGGAGCGCACACTCATGAGCACGCGCAAGACAAAGATGCGTCGCCACCTGCTGTTCGGCGCACTCGGCCTGGGCGCGGTGGGCGCGGCAGGTGTCCTGGGCTGGCCACTGGCGCGGCCGTATCTCGTCAATCCCTGCCTTTCCGGCTTGCCGCCTGAACTCGCGGATCATCCGCTGGTTACCGCGGCGTGGGAGGGGATCGACCCCGAACGTCTGTGGGATTGCCATGTGCACCTGGCCGGCGTCGGTGACGGCGGCAGCGGCATCGTCATCTCCGAGCGCATGTTCAGCCCGCTGCATCCGCTGGCGTATCTGCAGCGCCTGTTCTATCTCAACGCCGGCTGCGCGCAAGACGCGCCTGGGCAGGTCGACCAGCACTATGTGGCGCGGCTGGTAAATCTCATGGCGGGAATGGCGCGCGGCATGAAATTGATGCTCTTCGCCTTCGATCATGTGCACGATGCACTCGGCCGGGTGCAGCCGGCGCAGTCGACGTTTTACGTGCCCAACGCTTACGCGCAAAGCGTGGCCGCGGCGCACTCCACGCTGTTCGAATGGGTGTGTTCGGTTCATCCCTATCGCGACGATTGTGTCGAAGCACTCGAAGCGGCGGTGGCGGGCGGTGCGCGCGCCGTCAAATGGCTGCCGCCGGCGATGGCGATCGATCCGGCCTCGCCGCTATGCGACCGCTTCTATGCCGCGCTGGCGCGCCTTGATCTGCCGCTGATCTCGCACGGCGGCGAGGAGCGCGCCGTGCATGGCCCGGGGTCGCCCGGATGGGCCAATCCGTTGCGCCTGCGCCGCGCGCTCGATGCCGGCGTGCGCGTCGTCGTCGCGCATTGCGCCAGCGCCGGGGAGGACGTCGATCTCGACCACGCTGATGCGCCGAGCGTGCCAAGTTTCGATTTGTTCGCCCGCCTGATGGATTCGCCTGACTACGCCGGCCGGCTGTTCGGCGACATCTCGGCAATCAACTTGCGCGATCGCGATGTCGCCGTGGTCGGCGAGATCATCGCGCGCGAGGCCTGGCAGCATCGCCTGTTGTACGGCTCCGATTATCCCTTGCCCGGCGTGCTGCCGCTGGTATCACCCGCGCGCTTCGCTGATGCGGGCATGCTTGAGCACGCGGCAGTGCCGGTGCTCGAGCACCTGCGCGAGTACAGTTCGATCCTTTTTGATTTTGTCCTCAAGCGCCATCTGCACCAGGACGGTCGGCGCTTTGCGGTCAGCGTATTTCACACCCGCGATTTCTTTGCCTCCCGGCACGGCGCGGCGGAGTCTGTGACATGAGTTCCCAGTTTTCGCTGCTGCGCAAACGTCGCTTTTTGCCGTTTTTCCTGACCCAGTTTCTCGGCGCCTTCAACGACAATCTGTACAAGAACGCGCTGGTCGTGCTGATCACCTTTCATGCCGCGCGCTACACCGCAATGGCGCCCGGCGTGCTGGTCAATCTCGCCGCGGGCATCTTCATCCTGCCGTTTTTTCTGTTCTCCGCCACCGCTGGCCAGCTCGCCGACAAGTACGAGAAAAGCCGCCTGATACGCGGCATCAAGCTGGTCGAAATCGGCATCATGGCGTTCGCCGCGACTGCCTTCGCGTTTGATTCGCTGGTGCTGATGCTGGCCACGCTGTTCCTCATGGGCGCGCAGTCGTCGTTGTTCGGGCCGGTGAAATACGCCATCCTGCCGCAGCATCTGGACGAAACCGAACTGATCGGCGGCAACGGCGTGGTCGAATCGGGCACCTTCGTGGCGATCCTCTTCGGCACCATTGCGGGCGGCGTGATGATCGCGATGCCCGGTGGCGCGCGCTGGGTGTCGGTGGTGGTGCTGGTCATCGCCTGCGCTGGCTATCTGGCCAGCCGCGGCATTCCGAACGCCGCGGCGGCAGATGCGGCGCTGCGCATCAACTGGAATCCGGTGTCGCAAACATTGCGCACACTCGGCTTTGCGCGCGTCAACCGCACCGTCTTCCTGTCGATTCTGGGGATCTCGTGGTTCTGGTTCTACGGCGCGCTGTTGCTGTCGCAGTTTCCGGGCTACGCGCGCAGCGTGCTGGGTGGTGACGAATACACCGTGACGCTGTTGCTGGCGATCTTCTCGGTGGGCATTGGTACCGGCTCGCTGCTGTGCGAAAAGCTCTCTGGCCGGCATGTGGAAATCGGCCTCGTGCCCTTCGGTGCGATCGGCCTGACGCTGTTCGGGCTCGACCTGTGGTGGGCCAGCCCCGCCGCCGGCGCGCTTGGCGTCGGGCAGCCGCTCGGTGCCGTGCTCGGGCATGCGGTGAGCTGGCGGGTGATTTTCGATCTGGTGATGATCGGCATCTTCGGCGGCTTCTTTATCGTGCCGCTGTATGCGCTCATCCAGATCCGCAGCAAGGCCTCGCACCGCTCGCGCATCATCGCCGGCAACAACATCCTCAACGCGCTGTTCATGGTGGTGGCGGCGCTGATGGGCGCCGGCCTGCTGGCAGCCGGTGTGTCGATCGCGCAGCTCATCCTGATCACCGCCATCCTCAACGCCTGCGTGGCGATCTACATTTTTACGCTGGTGCCCGAGTTCCTGATGCGCTTCATCGTCTGGCTGCTGGTGCGTGCAGTGTACCGGCTGCGGGTGCGCGGCGCTGAACACATCCCCGATGAGGGGCCAGCGGTCCTGGTGGCCAATCATGTCAGCTTCGTCGATGCACTCGTCATCACAGCGGTGAGCCCGCGGCCGATCCGCTTCGTCATCGACCACCGCATCTTCCGCTGGCCGATCCTGTCCTTCGTGTTCCGCACCGGGCGCGCCATTCCGATCGCACCGGCAAAGGAAGATCCGGCGATGATGGAACGCGCTTTCGACAGCGTCGCGGCGGCGCTCGAAGCCGGCGAACTGGTGGGTGTGTTCCCCGAAGGCGCGATCACCGACAGCGGTGAGATGCGCAGCTTTCGCGGGGGCATCTCGCGCATTGTCGAACGCACACCGGTGCCGGTGGTGCCGATGGCACTGAGCGGCTTGTGGGGCAGCTTTTTTAGCCGCAAGGGCGGGCCGGCAATGCGCAAACCCTTCAGACGCGGCATTTTCAACCGTATCGAACTGAACGTCGGCGCGCCGGTGCCGGCCGACGCGGTCAGCCCTGAAGCATTGC
>CBDTZF010000246.1:0-4293 GCA_965364825.1 uncultured Rhodocyclaceae bacterium
CAGCGCCAAAACCACAGCGACCGCGAAGTATAAGCACTAACGGAAAACTGTCAAGCGGCGATCAACGGCGGCCTGAATTCTCAGTAGTCGGGCGCGCTGACAAAGTTCTCGAACCGGGTGTGCTCGCCGATGAATGTCATGCGGACCTTGCCGGTCGGACCATTGCGGTGCTTGCCGATGATGATCTCCGCCGTCCCCTTGTCCTGGGTGTCTGGATTGTAGATTTCGTCGCGATAGATAAACATGATGATGTCCGCATCCTGTTCGATTGCACCTGATTCACGCAAATCGGACATGACGGGACGCTTGTCCGTTCGCTGTTCCAGACTGCGGTTCAGTTGCGACAAAGCGAATATGGGGACGTGAAGCTCCTTGGCCAGCGACTTGATCGAGCGCGAAATTTCCGACAACTCGGCCGCACGATTGTCCCCATGTCGCAAGGTGCTCATCAGTTGGAGATAGTCAACGACGATCAGACCGAGTTTGCCGCATTGCCGGTACAGGCGCCGCGCGCGCGCCCGAAGGTCGGTGGGATTCAGACCGGGCGTTTCATCAATATGAATGGGCGCTTCATGGAGTTTTCCAAGCGCGAAGGTCAAACGCTGCCATTCGTCATCATTGAGCTTGCCGGTCTTGAGTCGATGCTGGTCGAGACGACCGACCGACGAAATGAAACGCATTGCCAGCTGCGTGCCGGGCATTTCCATCGAAAAAATCGCCACTGGCAGACCGCACTCCACGGCGACATGCTCGGCGACATTCAGCGCAAAGGCCGTCTTACCCATGCCGGGTCGACCGGCGACGACAATCATGTCAGTCGGTTGCAAGCCGGACGTGAGTTGATCAAGGTCGGAGAAGCCGGTGGGGACACCGGTAATTTCCGACGGGTTGTCTCGATCGTAAAGCTCCTGGATGCGATCAACCACCTGCCCCAGAATTGGTTGTATCGGCACAAAACCCGACGATTGGCGTGATCCTGCCTCCGCAATCTCGAAAACCTTGGCTTCGGCTTCATCAAGCAGAACCTTGGCGTCCTTACCTGACGGCGTCAGCGCGCTGGACGCAATATCGTCGCCCACCGCGACAAGCTTGCGCAGGATGGCGCGCTCGCGAATGATCTCGCCATACCGGCGGATATTGGCGGCCGAAGGCGTGTTGTTGGCGATTTCGCCCAGATAGGCCAAACCGCCCGCCTGTTCGGCCTCACCACTTTTCTCCAGTGATTCGAAAACGGTCACAACGTCCGCAGGTTTGCCCAACTCGACCAGTCGGGCGATGTGGCGAAAAATGCGGCGGTGATCGTCACGATAAAAGTCGACCTCGGATACCAGGTCGGCGACCTTGTCCCACGCCATATTGTCGAGCATCAGTCCGCCCAATAGCGATTGCTCGGCTTCAAGAGAATGGGGCGGCAGCTTCAATGCCGCCATTTGGGGATCCGCTTGCATCAATCGTCCTGGCTCTCGTGCGCGAAGCGCACCGTTGGGAGTGTGCCGAAAAAACAAAGGGGCTGCATCACGCAGCCCCTTGTCCGACCTCGCGCAGTTCGCGTCGTCTTATTGCTGATCGCCCAGCACAGAAACGGTCACGGTTGTCACCACGTCGGAGTGCAAACCAATTTCAATTTGCGAATCACCAACCTGCTTGAGCGGACCATCAGGCATGCGAATGGCGCTACGCTCGATTTCAAAACCCTGCGCTTCAAGCGCTTCGGCCACATCAGCATTGCTGACTGAACCAAAGAGCCGCCCGTCCATCCCGGCCTTGCGGGTGATTTGAACCATGCAGCCTTCCAGCTTTTCGGCCAGCGCCTGTGCTTCGCTCAACTTGTCAGCCTGAGCTTTTTCGAGATCGGCGCGACGTGCTTCGAACTCAGCCATGTTGGCCTCATTTGCACGCTTGGCCTTGCCTTGCGGGATCAGATAGTTCCGTGCGTAGCCGTGCTTAACCTTGACCACATCGCCCAGATCACCGAGGTTACCGACTTTTTCCAGCAGAATGATTTGCATGTCGAAACTCCTCGATTACTGGTGCAGATCGGTATATGGCAGCAATGCCAGGAAACGGGCTCGCTTGATCGCAGTCGACAACTGGCGCTGATAGCCAGCCTTGGTGCCCGTGATTCGCGCCGGCATGATTTTGCCGGTCTCGGTCACGAAGTCCTTGAGCAGATCGACATCCTTGTAGTCGATTTCCTCGATTTTTTCTGCGGTAAAACGGCAGAACTTGCGGCGCTTGAACAGGCCACCACCACCACGGCTACTGCGCTCACCGCGCTTTTTCGGTTTAAAAGCCATTTTCGATTCCTTCCAGAAATTTGATATTCGTTACATGCAGCACGGGCATTTTGCTGCGTTTGTTTTTTGCCGCGATAAAGCCCGTGGCTTCGATTTTCCATCCGGGTGAAACGCTGCGCATGGTCTGAGCGATGTCGCCCAGTGCCAACGCCTGCAATTCGCACGTCACGTCGCGTTCGACTTCGTTCTCGATTTGCCGTGACGTGTGCTCCAGAACAAAACTGACCAGCGGCACACCCGCCGGCGTGTATCGCATTGGCGCCAATTCAATCAACCGGCCCGCAATGCACAGCGTGTTGCTCACCCAGCCTTATTCCTCGACCGCGGTCACCGTATCACTCTTGTCGTCAGGCGCGGCAGGTGTGGCAGTTGCGGCAGCATCGTCAGTTGCGGCAGCATCGTCAGTTGCGGCAGCATCGCCAGTTGCGGCAGCATCGCCAGTTGCGGCAGCATCGCCAGTTGCGGCAACATCGCCAGTTGCGGCAGCATCGCCAGTTGCGGCAACATCGCCAGTTGCGGCAACATCGCCAGATGGCGCGGTCAGCGAACGGGACTTCTCGTCCTTCATCATCGGCGACGCTTCGGTGACCGCCTTTTCTTTCAGCACGGTCAGATGGCGCAACACCGCATCATTGAACTTGAACGCGTGCTCGAGCTCGTCCAGGGTTTCCTGGTCGACCTCAATGTTCATCAGCGCGTAATGCGCTTTATGGATTTTCTGGATCGGATAGGCTAGCTGACGACGGCCCCAGTCTTCCAGGCGATGAATGATTCCGCCTTTCGTCTCGACCAGCGAGCGATAGCGCTCGACCATGGCCTGAACCTGCTCGGATTGATCCGGGTGGACGATAAATACGACTTCGTAATGGCGCATGCACACTCCTCATGGTTACTTCGGATGTAGCCCCCCGGTCATGCGTGCCCGGTGGAGCGAAGGAAAGCTCGCGAGTTTAGCAAGATCAGCGCCTCACTTCAATATTGACGTTCGCTCGCCGACGTCGGGGCGCCCGTGCTCGCGGCGGGCGCGGTATGCTATTGCGCCAAATCCGCGGAGCCGAACCCGAAGTGACCGACCCACGCCTCAGTGCTTTCGATGAACGCTGGCTGGCAGAAGCCGTTCGCTTGCGCGAGACCCACGCCGGGCCGCTTGAAGATGCGGCCGCCGTGCGCAGCGCACGCGGCGCGGGCGGTGATTTCGAAGCGCGTGTTCGTCAGCGCGCGTTGGCGCTCGCCAAGGGGCCGGACGGCATGCTCGAAGCGCTGCAACGCTGGTCGGCGCGCGCCACCCTGGCGGGGCTCGCGCTCGCAGCCTTTGCGGTCATTGCCGGCAGCGGCCTGGCTGCGGCCGTCCTCGGCGACGGCTCGCGTCCGGTCAACGTTGTGTGGGCGCTCGGCACGCTGCTCGGTGTCCACCTTCTCACCCTTGTGCTTTGGTTGGTTGCCGGCCTGTTTCATCGCAAGGATGGCGGCAGCCTGGCCGGCCGGCTTTGGGTGTCGGCCACTGCGGCGGCGGGTCGCCGTCACGGCGAGGCATGGCTGCCCCAGGCGCGGCTTGAAATCACCCGCCAGGCCGGCGCACTTTTCGTCTGGCTCGGCCGCATCAGTCATGGTGTGTGGCTGCTCACTCTGGGCAGCGCGCTCGTCACGCTCCTTGTAATGCTGTCCACGCGCCGCTACGGGTTCATCTGGGAGACGACGATTCTTCCGGCCGAAGTGATCACGCGGCTCGCCGATGTCATCGCGTGGTTGCCGCGACAATTCGGTCTCGCCATGCCGGACGCCGCGATGGTGCTGCGCGCCGCCGGACCGGACGCGGTCGATGCCGATCGTCATGTCTGGTCGGCCTGGCTGATCAGCGCGCTGGTGCTGTATGGCATCGTGCCACGCGCGCTGCTGTGGCTCGGCTGCACCTGGCTGTGGCGACGCGCCCGGCAGCACCACCGCCTCGATCTCACCCAGCCCGCCTATGCCCGGCTCAAGCGCCGCCTCATGCCGG
>CBDTZF010000247.1:0-4268 GCA_965364825.1 uncultured Rhodocyclaceae bacterium
GGCCACTTGTTGGTCGCATCCAGCCCCATTTTTGAGCCGAGCCCGGCCTCGGGGCTGGCGAAGTCGAGGTAGTCGATCGGCGTGTTGTCCACCAGCACGGTGTCGCGCGTGGCGTCGATGCGCGTGGTCATCGCCCAGATCACTTCCTTCCAGTCGCGGATATCGACGTCGTCGTCCACCACGATGATGAACTTGGTGTACATGAACTGGCGCAGAAAGCTCCAGATGCCGAACATCACCCGCTTGGCGTGGCCGGGATACTGCTTCTTGATGCTGACCACGGCAAGACGGTAGGAGCAGCCCTCGGGCGGCAGGTAGAAATCGGTGATTTCGGCAAACTGCTTTTGCAGCAGCGGCACGAAGACTTCGTTGAGCGCCACGCCGAGCATCGCCGGCTCGTCGGGCGGTTTGCCGGTGTAGGTGCTGTGGTAGATGGGATCGCGCCGCATGGTGATGCGCTCGATCGTGAACACTGGAAACGGCGCCTGCTCGTTGTAGTAGCCGGTGTGATCCCCGTACGGCCCTTCCATCGCCGTCTCGCCGGGATGGATCACGCCTTCGAGTACCATTTCGGCCGAGGCCGGCACCTGCAGGTCGCTGCCGAGGCATTTCACCAGCTCCGTCTTGCCACCGCGCAGCAGGCCGGCAAACTGGTATTCGGACAAGGAATCGGGCACCGGCGTGACCGCGCCCAGAATGGTCGCCGGATCGCAACCGAGCACCACCGCCAGCGGAAACGGCTCGCCCGGATGCGCCTCGCAGTGATCGCGAAAATCCAGCGCCCCGCCCCGATGCGCCAGCCAGCGCATGATCACCTTGTTGCGCCCAATCACTTGTTGGCGATAGATGCCGAGATTCTGTCGCTTCTGCCGCGGCCCGCGGGTCACTACCAGACCCCAGGTGATGAGCGGCGCGATGTCGTCCGGCCAGCAGTGCTGGATCGGCAGGCGCGCGAGGTCGACTTCGTCATCCTTCCACACCACCTGTTGGCAGGGCGCGGAGCGCACCACTTTGGGTGCCATGTTGAGCACCTGGCGAAAGGCGGGAAACTTTTCCCACGCGTCTTTCAGCCCCTTCGGCGGCTCGGGCTCCTTGAGGAAGGCGAGCAGCCGGCCGACCTCGCGCAACTGCACCTGCCAATCGCCATCCTCGCCCATCCCCATCGCCACGCGCTGTGGCGTGCCGAACAGGTTGGCCAGCACCGGCATGGCTTGCGGCACGCCGCGCGTCACCGGCTGCTCAAACAGCAAGGCCGGACCCGCGGCGCGCAGCACGCGATCGGCAATTTCCGTCATTTCGAGATGCGTATCCACGGGCCGGCGGATACGCTTGAGTTCGCCGCGCGCTTCGAGTTGCGTCATGAAATCGCGCAGGTCGTGATAGCGCATGCGAGAACACTCCTGTAGTGAATTCCGGCAGATTACAGGATGTGACCCGAGTCGCTGTGGCGCGACGGCCGGGGATGCCGCGCCAGCGCCATCACGGTAAGCTCGCACATCGGTCTGCCCGAAAAATATCGCAATGCCCCCTACACCGCCACCCGAAGACAACCACACCCCGCCGCCCGACGCCAAATACCGGCCGCGCGCGCTGTGGTTTACGACGCTCGCCAGCATCGCGGTCGTGCTGCTGGTTGCGGCGGCGCTGTTTACGCCGGCATGGCATGGCACACCGTTCGCGGGCACAGCAGTGCTTGCCGCTGTTGCGGCGCTGATTGCATGGTTGTTGCAGCGTGAACGTGCCGCGCGGCGGGCCACCCAGCGTGCGCAGACCGAACTGGCCACCAGCCAACAGTTACTGCGCGCGGTGATTGACGAGAGTGACGACCTCATCATCGTCAAGGATGAAACGGGCCGCTTCATCCTCGGCAACACCGCGCTGGCCGATTTCTTCGACACCACGACCGACGATGGCCTCGGCAAGACGGACGCGCAACTGGGTGTCGACGAGACACAGATTGCCCGTTACCGCGAGAGCAATGCCAAGGTGCTGCAACGCGGCGAAATTCAGCGTATCGCCGAACAGATGACCCGCCCGGCCAGCGGGCAGACGCATGATTTCCTCTCCGTCAAGAAACCGGTCCAGGCCGCCGACGGTACATCCCGACTGCTCATCGTGGCGTGCGATGTCACCGACCAACGTGCGGCGCGTGCGCGCGAATCGCAATTGCAGGACGTGCTAAAAAACACCGGTCAGGCGCTGTGGGACTGGAACATCGTGACCAACCGCCTCCACTTCGATACGCACTGGTTCGAGATGTTCGGCCATTCGCCGGAATCCGCCAGCGGCACGCTCGACGACTTCACCTGCTGCTTGCTGGAAGAAGATCGCGCCGCGATCGGTGCCGTGCTCGAGTCCTGCCTCGCCAGCGACCGCCCCTACCAGACCGAGCACCGCATGCGCCGCGCGGACGGCAAGATCCTGTGGGTGCGCAACCGGGGCGAAATCATCGATCGCGACGAACACGGCTGCCCGACGCGCATGGTCGGCATCATCTCCAACATTACTGAACGCAAATCCGTCGAAGCGGCCCTGCGCGCCGCCAAGGAAGCGGCCGAATCGGCGTCGCAGGCCAAGAGCCTGTTCGTCGCCAATATGAGTCATGAAATCCGCACGCCGATGAATGGCGTGCTGGGCATGCTGCAGTTACTCGAAGACACACCGCTGAATGACGAGCAGCGCGAGTTTCTCGACATCGCCAGCAGCAGCGCCAATTCCCTGCTTGCGATCATCGACGACATCCTTGATTTTTCGAAGATCGAAGCCGGCGAATTGCGGCTGGACGCGCAGCCCTTTTCGATCTTCGACCTCATCGAAGACATCGTCGGCATCGCGTTGGTGGAAGCCGCAGGCAAGGGCATCGAACTGGCCTGGTCGGCGAGCGGCGAGACGCCGGAAATGCTCGTCGGCGACGCGCTGCGGGTGCGCCAGGTGCTGACCAATCTGATCGGCAACGCGGTGAAATTTACCGATCAGGGCTGCGTTTCGATCTGTGTCGACTGGTTGTCGGCGGCAGTCGACGAGGCACCGGTGCTGCGTGTCGACGTCACCGACACCGGCATCGGCATCGCCGACGTGCACCAGAGCTCACTGTTCGAACCCTTCGTGCAGGCCGACGCCTCGGCCGCGCGCCGATTCGGTGGCACGGGTCTCGGCCTGTCGATCAGCAAGCGTCTGATCGAACACATGGGCGGCACCATCGGCGTGCACAGCGCACTTGGCGTCGGCTCCACCTTCACCTTCACCCTGCCGGCACCAGCGGCCGAAGCGCGCCCCGCGATGCCCCCGGTCCCGGTAGCGCCCGGCCTTCGTATCGTGGTCGCCGAACCCTTTGTCACCGCGCGCAACCAGATTGCCGGCCCGCTGCGGCGCTGGGGCTTCGATGTCATTACCTGCGATACCTGGGCTGATTTCTGCCACAGTGCGCAGCAGGCGTGCGCCGCCTTCATATCGACCACCCTGCCCGGCATGCCGCTCGACGCCGCTGCGCGCTGCGCCGACTCGCCACTGCCATGCGATCGGATCATCTGCGTCGCGCCGCTCAAGGGCGAGATGCCGACCGACTGCGCCGGCACCGTCGCCAAGCCGCTGCGCCGCGCCACGTTGGCCCAATTGCTCGAAAACATCGGTCTCGCCACCTTGCCGGCGCCGCGCGCCGTCGCGACAAGCGCATCCGCGCGCGCACCTCGACGTGGCAGCACGGTGCTGATCGTCGAGGATCTCGTGCTCAATCAGCGTGTCGCGCAGGAACACCTGCGCCGACGCGGCCACACCGCACTGATCGCGGAGTCCGGCGACGCCGCCCTGCGTCAGTTGCGCGACGACCGCGACGGTGCCATTTCACTTGTTTTCATGGATGCCCAGATGCCCGGCATGGACGGTTTCGAAACCACCCGCCAGATCCGCGCGGGCGCAGCCGGGGCGCGCGCCGTCACGCTACCGATCATCGCCCTCACGGCCAACGCCCTGCCCGGTGATCGCGCCGTCTGCCTGGACGCCGGCATGGACGACTATCTGGCCAAACCGCTGGCCACCGACGCGCTCGACGCCGCACTGCACCGCTGGCTGCCCGCCGCAACCGACCCAACGCCGACGCGCTCTCCCCCGCCCGTCGCGATCAACGACACAGTCCCCGGCACAGCCTTCGACGCCAACGAAATGCGCGAACGCCTGCTCGGCGACGCGGCCCTCATCCGCCAGGTGATTGCCGACATTTCGCGCGAACTGCCGACCCAGCTCAAACGCCTGCGTCACGCACACGACACGCA
>CBDTZF010000248.1:0-4262 GCA_965364825.1 uncultured Rhodocyclaceae bacterium
GCACTGAACCGCTCCATGGCTGACTGAACCCGTCAATATCACCTTGACGGAGTACCAGCAGCATCGGTGCCGGCGTGGGCGGCTTCAGCCAGCCGCGCGCGGCAAGGAAACCAAGCGGAATCCACAGCCACGCGAATACGAGGGCAAAGGCCCATAGGCCGGCTTCGGAGTGAGTGCCCGGCAAGGCCATGGCAAACAGAACCACCAGCCAGAAAATGCCGAACAGGTAGCTCAATCCGGAAAAACGTTTGCGGCGGTAGGCGCTCGCGGTGACCCGCAGCATCCACAGCGCGGGCCAGATGCCGATCACCCAGGGAACGGCCACCGCGAGCAGCAAGGTGGGCATGGCACCGAGGGTGTCGACCAGCGCAATGACCGTCGGTGGCGGCGATTCGATCGTCACCGCAAGCCAGTCCACGCAGAGCATCGACAGCGCTGACATCAGCATGGCCGGCGGAAACAGCAGCGGGGCAACCGCACGAATGCGGGCCGCGGCGGTGAGGGCAAGCAGCGTGAGCAGCGGCAGCACGGTGGTCGAGGCCAGCCAGCCGGTGACCAGTGTGATCGTTTGCTCGACATTTGATCCGAGCAGGATGAGCGGCGTGAGGCACAGCAAATAGCACACGATGCCGAGCACGGTGCGGCCAATCGGCCACCGCCACAGCAGCCCGAGCGAGGGCACTACCGGCCAGGCGTAGGTGAGTGAGAGCAGCAGCCAGCGATGCCAGCCAAAACCCGCCGTGGTGTGCACGACGAGCAATTCGAACACCCCCGTTGTCGCCGCAACAAGTGCGGAAATGACGATGATGACGATCGCCAGTCTCAGGTTCTGGCGCCGGTTGCGTTTGCGATCGAAGGCGACCAACGGCGTCGGCGCCGCCGCGGTTGACGCTGTTGGCTCCGCTGAGCCGGACCGGTCGCCGGGGGCGGCAGCCATATGGCGCAGCATGGCTTTGCGGTAGCGCCCGGCAAGCCACAAGGCGGCGCTGGCGGCGGCGGCCAGCGAGACCAGCAGGACGACAAGCAGCTTCGCGTCGAGCTGGTTCATTGTGGCCGCCGTTCGGCGCGTCGGTTCAGCGACGCGCGCCGTTCGTGCGTCAGGGGCATGGAGCGTCTCCGTTCAGCGCATCGATTCCGGTTTCATCGTATGGGCTCAACGGGCGTTTCGCCAGTGCAATCGATTCAGTGTGAGCAGGCCCTGATGTGGCGCAGGAAGCGCCCAGGACGGTTCAGGTCGAGCGAAAAAGGTCGAAAAAGCTGCGCCGATGCTTGCGGCGACGCCGGCGCTTCGGTTTTTCGGCTTCGATATTGGCGGCGACCGTTTTCTTGAGCGCGTCAGCTTCGTCGACACGGGTCGAACGCATGCTGCTACGCGAGCGTCTGCGCTTGCCATGGCGACGGCTCGCCCGGTGAGCGGGCGCGAAACGCATGAAGAAGACAACGGAGCGCACGATCGCGATGCCGACCAAGGCGGCGATGGTGGCGGGATGGGTGACGACGTCCCAAACGAAGAACAGGAGGTCCGCTAGATACAAGCGCGCCGCGCCGTCGTCCTCCGCCTGCTGACGTCTGGCGCCGGCAGCCGTCGAAGTTGAACCGCGGGACGTTCCGCTAGTGGCGGAAAGTTGTGTGTTGCCGTAGGCGCCGCGCATGGCAATGCGACGCTCCAACTCCATTTCACGCGCTTCGTCGCTTTGCGCGACGCTGCCTTGGGTGCCGAATATACTGGCCACGCCGCTCTTGACGGCGTCGATCCGCGACTTGAGTTCTTCCTTTGAATAGAAGTTCAGCGACGTATCGTCATCGGCGGTCGTCGGTGCCTGTCGTGCGCGCTGGCGCGACGGCGCCGTGCCGACGACAATGTCGCGCAAGATGGTCTGATACGGGTCGTTTTCTGACGTGTCATTGAGGCGGAAACCGGTGTCGGGTTTTGCATCGCCAAAGTGCGTCGGCGACGCAGCCTCTTCAACCATCACTGGCGCCGGGGGCGCCGCTGGGGTGGCGGCTTCGGAGGCCTCGGGCGCGCGTGGCGGCAGTATCGGGAAGTCGTCACCGGCCAACGACGCGGCCACGCCCGGTGCGGACACGAGCAGCAATCCGCTCAGCACGGCAAGCGACGCAACGAAGAGGCGGTCCTTCATAAGGTCAGGGTGTAAGCAAGTCGTGCGCCAGGCGGTCCAAGCCATTGATTATGAATCGAACCTGTTAATTCATGTGACAACATGTTTCGATGTTGTCAAATTTACCGACAAGGCTTGCTTTGAGCCGCTACTCGATCTGCACCGTGATCGTACTGCTCATTCCGGTTCCGTAGGACCGATCCAGACCTTCGGCAAACTGCAACGTGAGTGTTTGCGTTCCGGGTGCAAGCGTGAGTGTCGTTTCGATTTGCCCGTTGCCGAAATGGATAGGGTTTTCATCCACCGGAACCACTTCGCCAGTGGCGATTGGGCTGCCATCGACAATCACGTGGTGTTGGCCGGAACTTACTTTCAACTCGCCGGCCGGTCCAACTGTCATGCCTGTCACCCCCATTTCGACGGTGAAGGTCTGCGCCACGGTGACGCCATCGGCCGGCGCCATAAAGCGGACGCTGTCTTGCGCAAATGCCGCGCTCATGAAAAGTGAAAAGACGCAGGCAGCCGGAAACAAAGCGGCCAGACTCACGACGAATCTCCCAATGTGATTGATCGGCGTTGAAACCAGGTCACGTCGTGAGCAGGCCGGCACGCAAATGCCAGCGCGCCCACCGCTTGGCGACAGGCTCTAAAGCTTTGTGCCGGGCTGCCGTTGTCCGGCCCATGAAGAAAACACGACGCAAACTCCTTCCGCTGGGGGTGAAGAAACGTACCACGACGGAATTGCCGCCGCTGATCGCGCTCGAGGCGATTGGTCAGCCGTGGTTTTGCGAGGCCCACCTCACCGATCTGATGGCCTTGTCGATGGTCTGCCAGCTCGCCGCGGAGGACACGTCGGACGCCCACCTGGCAGCGCTCCAACTTTTCGATCAGCTCGCCCAGGAGCCGCTCGATGCGGACACCGTCGAGCCACTGGTGGTGGCGCTCAACGAATGGATGCAGCGCCAGCCCAACGGCAGGATTCAGGATGCCATCGACCGGTTGTTGATTACCCAGCGCGCCGCGGCGGCGCAGTAACAGCCCGCACTGCGCGACGTGGCGCCGTGCGTGCCTCGACACAATCCTTGAAACCTTTTAAACTCGGCGCTTGCTGAGGAGCGCTGCGACCCGTGGTGGGCTGTGATCCCGGGGCCAGGCTCAGTGAAGAACAACGGCGCTCGCAAACCTCTGCCGGTTTGCCGCGCCGTTTTTGTTTATGTGGTCCCGGCATGATTATTCAGTGATACACCGAGGATCGATTGATGCAAGCCGACCGTAGCGAAGAACTCCGCACCCTGCTGGCGCAGCGCATCCTGATTCTGGATGGCGCGATGGGCACCATGGTGCAACAGCACCGGCTGGATGAGGCGGGCTATCGCGGTGCGCGTTTTGCTGATTACGACAGGGATCTCAAAGGCAACAACGATCTACTCGTGATCACCCGCCCGGAGGTCGTCAGCGGCATCCACCGCGCCTATCTCGAGGCTGGCGCGGACATCATCGAAACGAACACCTTCAACGCCACGCGGGCGTCTCAGGCCGACTACGGCCTGTCCGACATTGCCTATGAATTGAACGTGGCGGGCGCGGCGCTGGTGCGCCAGTTGTGCGATGAGTTCACCGCCGCCAATCCCGACAAGCCGCGCTTCTGTGCCGGCGTGATCGGTCCGACCTCGCGCACGCTTTCCATTTCGCCCGACGTCAACGACCCCGGTTTCCGCAACACCAGCTTCGATGCGCTCGCCGAGGATTACTACGATTCGGCCAAGGGGCTGATGGAAGGCGGTGCCGATCTGCTGCTGATCGAGACGGTGTTCGACACGCTCAACGCCAAGGCGGCGGTTTTCGCGGTCGAGAAGCTGTTCGGCGATCTGGGCCGCCGCTTGCCGATCATGGTCTCCGGCACCATCACCGACGCCTCCGGCCGCACGCTCTCCGGGCAAACCGCGGAAGCGTTCTGGAACTCGTTGTCGCACGCGCAGCCGCTCACCTTCGGCCTCAACTGCGCGCTCGGCGCCAAAGAGCTGCGCCAGTATGTGGACGAGTTGTCGCAGGTCTGCGACTGCTTTGTGTCAGCGCACCCCAACGCCGGTCTGCCCAACCCGCTCTCCGCCACCGGCTATGACGAAACGCCCGAGGCACTGG
>CBDTZF010000249.1:0-4260 GCA_965364825.1 uncultured Rhodocyclaceae bacterium
AAAGGCTGGAAGGGGCTGTCGGCACCGGCCATCCACGGCAAGATCGGTCTGCGCGCATCGATTACCGGCGAGATCGTGATGGACGAAGTGTTCGTGCCCGAAGAGAACATGTTCCCCGAAGTGACCGGCCTCAAAGGCCCGTTCACCTGTCTCAATTCGGCCCGCTTCGGCATCGCCTGGGGGGCGCTCGGTGCCGCCGAAGCGTGTTACGAGACGGCGCGCCAGTACGTGCTCGACCGCAAGCAGTTCGGCCGTCCGCTGGCCGCCAATCAACTGGTGCAGAAAAAGCTCGCCGACATGCTCACCGAGATCACGCTCGGCTTGCAGGGCTGCCTGCGACTCGGCCGCATGAAGGACGAGGGCATTGCGGCGGTGGAAATCACCTCCATCATGAAGCGCAACTCCTGCGGCAAGTCGCTCGACATCGCCCGCGTCGCGCGCGACATGCTCGGCGGCAACGGCATTTCGGACGAATTCTGCATCGCCCGCCATCTGGTGAACCTCGAAGTGGTCAACACTTACGAAGGCACGCACGATGTGCATGCGCTGATTCTCGGGCGTGCAATCACTGGCATTGCGGCGTTCAACTGATGGCTGGCGCACTGTCCCACATCCGAGTGCTCGACCTGTCCCGCATCTTGGCCGGCCCCTGGGCCGGGCAGATGTTGGCTGATCTGGGTGCTGACGTGATCAAGGTCGAGCGCCCCGGCGCCGGTGACGATACGCGCGGCTGGGGGCCGCCGTGGCTGCGCGATCCGGCCGGCGAAGACACCACCGAGGCGGCTTACTATCTGTGCGCCAACCGCAACAAGCGCTCGATCACCATCGACATCACGCAGCCACAAGGGCAGGCGCTGGTGCGCAAGCTGGCGGCGCAATCCGATGTGGTACTCGAGAACTACAAGCTCGGCGGTCTCAAGCGCTACGGGCTCGACTACGCCAGTTTGAAGGCGGTCAATCCGCGCTTGGTGTATTGCTCGATCACCGGCTTCGGCCAGGACGGCCCGTATGCCTCACGCGCCGGCTATGACTTCCTGATTCAGGGACTCGGCGGCTTGATGAGCATCACCGGCCGGCCGGATGACGAAACCGGCGGCGGGCCAATGAAGGTAGGTGTTGCGCTCACCGATATCCTCACCGGACTGTACGCTTCCAATGCCGTGCTGGCGGCGCTCGCCTGGCGCGAGCAGAGCGGGGAAGGGCAGTACATCGACCTCGCGCTACTCGACGTGCAGGTGGCTTGCTTGGGTAATCAGGCAATGAATTATCTGAGCACCGGCAAAAACCCCACGCGGCTCGGCAACGCGCACCCCAACATCGTGCCGTATCAGGACTTCCCCACCGCGGACGGCTACATGATTCTGGCGATCGGCAACGATGCACAGTTCGCCCGTTTCTGCGTGGCGGCGGGTCAGCCCGCGCTGGCGGAGGATGCGCGCTTCAAGACCAACCGCGCGCGGGTCGAGAATCGCGCCGAGCTGATTCCCCAGCTCAAGAAACTCACCGTCGAGCGCAACACCGCCGACTGGATTGCGGCGCTCGAAGCGATCAGCGTGCCCTGCGGGCCGATCAACTCGCTCGCCGACGTGTTTGCCGATCCGCAAGTGCAGGCGCGCGGCCTCAAGGTGACGATGCCGCATCCGGCCGCGGGCGCGGTGTCGCTGGTCGCCAGCCCGATGCGCTTATCCGCGACGCCGGTCGAGTACCGCCAGCCGCCGCCGCTGCTCGGTGAGCACACGCATCAGGTGCTGGCCGAAACGCTCGGCCTCGACGCGGCCGAAATTGAAAGACTGGCCGCCGACGGCATCATTTGAGCGTTGGTGTGCAAGTCGCGTAGTAGCGGAGATTCTATGTTCAAACGCAAGCGTTTCCGGCTTGCGGCCTGCATTCGCGCGACACAAGCTGGGTACCGGCCTTCGCCGGTACGACGCCTCGGGGCGCCACAACTGTTCGACGCAACACCAAACGCACGTCATTCCGGCGCAGGCCGGAATCCAGAACTCGTGCCTGGATATTCACCTGCGGAAACCGCGCGTATCGTAGCCCGGATGCAGCGCAGCGGAATCCGGGACTCATCGGTTGGTCAGTGGGAAAACCCGGATTCCGGCCTTCGGCCTACGGTATTTTTCGGTGGTTTGATTGCTTGAGCGTTGCGCGTGGATGTCGGGTCCACGATAAAACGTGTCGCTATCAGGCAAGACCGGCGTCGCCCTGTGCCTTAATTTAATACACCTATAAGAACATTAGATAGGTCGCTCCGACCGCGGTGATCCGCTTGGTCAGAAGTGCTTCTGAGCATTGAGTCGAGCGTTCAGTACGAGGAGACAGAAAATGAAATCAGAACAACGTTGGGTCCTTAAGGTCGTCTGCCCGAGTACGTCGGGGGAGGTCGCCGCGATGTCGGGCTTTCTCGACGAGCACGGCTGTTATATCAGCGAGTTTGCCTGCTTCGATGATGACCTGAACAATCGCTTTTTCGTGCGCTGCGTGTTCCGCCCGGAGCGGCACGACGAGGAACTTCCGGCGACCATGGGCAAGGACTTCGCGCCGCTGGCCGCGCGTTTCGACATGGAATGGGCGATGCATGCGGTGAGTGAGCGGCCGAAGGTGCTGATCATGGTGTCGAAGCTCGATCACTGTCTGCGCGACCTGCTTTATCGCTGGCGCATCGGCGAACTGCCGATCGATATCGTCGCGGTGGTCTCAAATCATCCCGATCTCGAACCGCTTGTGGCGGCCGAGGGCGTTCCCTTCCACCATCTGCCGGTGACGCCGCAGAACAAGGTGGAGCAGGAAGCGAACCTGATGCAGATCGTCGAAGAGACGGGTGCGGAACTGGTGGTGCTGGCGCGTTACATGCAGATTCTGTCGGCCGATCTGTGCGAGCGTCTTGCCGGTCGCGCGATCAATATCCATCATTCCTTTTTGCCCGGGTTCAAGGGCGCGAAACCCTACCACCAGGCGCATGCGCGCGGCGTCAAACTGATCGGTGCCACGGCACATTACGTGACCACGGATCTCGACGAAGGACCCATCATCGAACAGGTGGTCAACCGCGTCACCCACGCCCACAGCGCCGAGCAGCTTCTTGCTGTGGGGCGCGACATGGAGTGTCAGGCGCTGGCGCGTGCGGTGCGCTATCACGTCGAGCATCGCGTCTTCCAGAACGGAATGCGGACCGTCGTCCTGACCTGAAGCCGGGTACAGGTTCGACGCGTTTCGCGGCCAGGCTCGATTCCGAGCCGGCCCACATTCGCCTGTTTGGCGAGCTTTGCCGCGCCATGAAGTGATGGCGCCAGATCGGGAAACGTTGTTTCCGGGAGTTTTTTTTATGAAAAATTTCATTCCTCGCGCCACGGGTGGACCCTGGTCCGGCCGCGATGCCGACGCGCCGGTGCGCTTCGGCTTTCTGCTCGTGCCGGATTTCACCCTGATCGGTCTCGGCGCTGCCGTCGACCCGCTGCGCCTTGTCAATCAGGTGGTCGGATGTACGCTATACGAATGCATCACGCTGACCATGGATGGAGAGCCGGTGCGCTCCAGCGCCGGTGTCAGCGTTCAGCCGGATGGCGCCGTCAGCAACTGGATGAAAGCGCTCGACGCGCTCTTCGTGGTCGGTCCCAATCCTCTGCCGACCACCGACATCCAGCCAGTCCTCAAGTGCCTTCGCACGCTGGCGGCCGCCGGGGTTGCGCTTGGCGGCATCGACACCGGCAGCTATTACCTCGCGTGGGCGGGGCTGCTCAATGGTTACCGCAGCACGATCCACTGGGAAGACATGGACGCCCTGCTGGAGCGCTTTCCGCAACTGGTGGTGTCGAACAAAATCTACGAGGTCGATCGTGATCGTTGCTCGTGCAGCGGAGGCGCCGCGCCGCTGCAGATGATGAGCGAACTTATCGGGCGGGGTCGCGGCGGACGCAAGGCAATGCACGCGGTGGCCGAACTGCTGCAGTTCGAATGCTACGGCGAGGAAGAGCGACAGAAGACGTCGCTGCAAGGCATATCGAGCGCCGCGCATCCAAAGCTGATCGAAGCGATCAAGCTGATGGAATGCAACATCGAGGAACCACTGCGCATGGAAGAGCTCGCCGCTCACCTGGCGTTTTCCGGGCGACAACTCGAACGCCTGTTCAAAGAGAACGTCGATTGCACGCCGTGTCAGTATTACCTGCAATTGCGGCTGGAGCGGGCGCGTCAGTTGCTGGTGCGCTCCAATCGTTCTATATCCGACATCGCCATGGCATGCGGTTTCGTCTC
>CBDTZF010000250.1:0-4246 GCA_965364825.1 uncultured Rhodocyclaceae bacterium
ATGGTCACGCCCATAGTCAATGTGTGCGCGAAGAACAAAGGCGTGGGTAAAGATGCACGGCCCACCGGCGGACGATATCGGAGGTCGGAGCGATCACTTCGTCAATGGTGGCTGGCGTTGAGACTGCAAGATAACCGATCGAATTTGTAATCAGCGGTTGCAGAACACGACGCGCTCGCTCCCCATTCAGCGGGAAGTGAAATTCCACTCGCACACGGGTGTGGCCAACGGGCGATCGTTTAGGTGCCATATCAGCCGCGAGGCCGTAAAGCGCCCGGGTTCCGGGCGTAGCTTTGGTGGGGTAGTATTTGCATGTCGGGTGAATTCAGGCAGTGGATTCCGCTGAAATATCCCGAACATATCAAGTGCCTGCAATGGCACTGAACTGGGGCACAATTCGTCCATGCCTAAAACCGCGCGCTCGATATCCATTTTCCTGTTCGACCTGCTCGCCGTGGTTGTGGCGTGGGTTGGCGGGTTCCTGATTCGATTCAACTTTTCCTGGCCGCCGGGCTACTTTGACAAAGTTGCTTTGGGTCTGGGGGTGCTGCTGCTTGTCCATGCCATTGGCTGTCGCTGGGCGGGGCTGTACCGCGGCATGTGGATTTTCGCGAGCTTGCCCGATCTCAAGCGGGTGCTGAAAGCGGTTGCCTTTTCGTCGATCGGCCTTATTGCTTTGCTTGCACTGGATCGAAGTGCCGGTCCGGTGATTCCGCGTTCGATGATCGTGCTCTATCCGGCCTTGCTGTTGATCGTCATGGGTGGCGGGCGTGCGGCGTGGCGGATGTGGAAGGAACACCGTTTGTATGGCGGGCTGATCGCGATGGGCAAACCGGTTGTTGTCGTTGGTGCGGGCACCGGCGGAGCCATGCTGGTGCGTGAACTTGAGCGTAGTCCTGATTGGAGGGTGGTGGCGCTGGTCGACGACAATCCGGCCAAGCGCGGGCTGGAGTTGTACGGGCAGCCGGTGGCGGGTGCGGTGGCGGATTTACCGCAGGTGCTGGAGGACTTCAAGGCGCAGCATGTGATTCTGGCGATGCCGTCGGCGGCTGGCGATGCGCTGCGCCGGGCGGCGGATTTGGCGGTACGAGCCGGGGCGCATACGTTTACCGTGCCGGGGCTGGAAGATCTCATGGGTGGCAAGGTGGCGATCAACGCGATGCGCCCGGTGGAGATCGAGGATCTGCTCGGGCGCGCGCCGGTGTTGATCGACACCGTCGATGTACACGCGATGATCGAGGGTCGTACGGTGCTGGTGACCGGTGCGGGCGGTTCGATTGGCAGCGAATTGTGTCGGCAGATTGCGCGCTTCTTGCCGGAGCGGATCGTTATGTTCGAAGCGAGCGAGTTTGTGCTCTATTCGATTGAGCAGTGGTTTACCGAGCACCAGCCCGGTGTGGCGATCGTGCCGCTGGCGGGCGACGTGAAAGACACGATGCGGCTGGATGAAGTGTTTGCCGCCTGGCGACCGGCGCTGGTCTTTCACGCGGCGGCCTATAAACATGTACCGCTGATGGAAGTGGGCAATGCGTGGCAGGCAGTGCGCAACAACGTGCTCGGCACATTGCGCGTGGCGCAGGCGGCGCAGCGCCACGGGGTCGACCGTTTCGTGTTGATTTCGACCGACAAGGCGGTGAATCCGACCAACGTGATGGGCGCCACCAAGCGACTTGCCGAGATGGTGTGCGAGGCGATGGATTCGCAAGGCGGGACGGATTTCGAGATGGTGCGATTCGGTAACGTGCTTGGTAGCACCGGCAGCGTGATACCAAAGTTCCAAGCGCAGATTGCGCGCGGGGGGCCGGTGACCGTGACGCACCCCGACATCAACCGCTATTTCATGTCGATTCCCGAAGCCGCTCAACTGGTGCTGCAGGCGGCGAGCATGGGACGGGGCGGCGAAGTATTTGTGATGGATATGGGCGAGCCGGTGAAGATCGTCGATCTGGCGCGCAACATGATTCGCTTGTCGGGTTACCGCGAAGACGAAATTCGAATCGAATTCAGTGGCTTGCGTCCGGGTGAGAAGTTGTACGAAGAACTGCTGGCAGATTCGGAAACGACGCGTGAGACGCCGCATCCCAAGCTGCGCATCGCGCGCTCGCGCAAGGTCGCCGCAGATTTTCTGCCTCTGCTGACAACCTGGCTGGAGGTTCCCAAACCGTTGTCGGATGATGCCGTGCGACAGGCCTTGTTGCGCTGGGTGCCGGAGTACTCGCCGATGGGCGCTCGGCCTGCGCTCAAGGTGGTGGCAGGCGACGACGACGCAGCGACGATCCGTCAGGCCTGAGGGCGAACGTGGCAACGTACGCCATTGGCGACGTGCAGGGCTGCTTCGATTCGCTACAGGCCTTGCTCGAGCGCATCGCCTTTTCTCCGGCGCGCGATCGCCTGTGGTTTGTCGGCGACTTGGTCAATCGCGGGCCACGTTCGCTCGACGTGTTGCGTGCCATTCGGGATCTCGGCGACGCAGCGACGGTCGTGCTGGGCAACCATGATCTCTACTTGCTGATGGTGGCAGCCGGCGGACGCAAGCGTGGCAAGGACGACACCTTGCAGCCGATCCTCGACGCGCCCGACGCCGACGTGCTGCTCGACTGGGTGGCGACACGCCCGCTCATGCATGTCGAGAGCCACTTCGCCATGGTGCATGCGGGTTTGCTGCCGCAGTGGTCGATTACGCAGGCGCGCGCACTGGCGGGCGAGGTCGAGGCGGTGCTGGCGAGTGACGCGCGGCAGGATTTTCTGACCGATCTCGCCGGTAACAAGCCGGCGCACTGGTCGGACGACCTGCAAGGCCAGGAACGGTTGCGTTGCATCGTCAATGCGATGACGCGCATGCGCTTCTGCACGCCGGACGGGTGCATGGAATTCAAGCACAAGGGCCGGCCCTCCGAGGGGCCGCGAGGCTATGTCCCCTGGTTCAATGCCCCGCGCCCGCGGCAAGCCGGAACGACTGTGCTGGCGGGGCATTGGTCGGCATTGGGGCTGCATCGTCAGCCCGGCTTGGTCGGCCTCGACACCGGGTGTCTGTGGGGCGAGCAGCTCACCGCCTATCGGCTGGAGGATGGTGCGGTGATTCAGGTTGATTCGCGTGAGAGGGCTGGCTGAGTTGCCGGTTTTGGGGTCGAGTGGCGGTGAGCTTTGCGACCAGTGGGTAGGTTGGGCAGACGAAGGAAGCCCAACATCCCGGGGGTCGCCAGATGTTGGGCTTCCTTCGTCTGCCCAACCTACGAAGGGGCGCCGACCACGTCAACCGCGGTTTCACGGATAATAGCCACTTGCCAACCCATCGGAAACGCGCATGACCATCCTCGTCTGTGGATCGATCGCCTACGACACCATCATGGTGTTCCGCGATCGCTTCAAGAATCACATCCTGCCCGACCAGATTCACATCCTCAATGTGTCCTTTCTGGTGCCCGACATGCGACGCGAGTTTGGCGGTTGTGCGGGCAACATTGCCTACAACCTCAAGCTGCTGGGCGACGATCCGCTGATCATGGCCACCGTGGGTGACGACGCGGAGCCTTACCGGCGCCGCCTCGAGGTACTCGGCTTGCGGCAGAATCATGTGCGCGCCGTCCCGGACACGTTCACCGCACAGGCCTTCATCACCACCGATCTCGATGACAACCAGATCACCGCCTTCCATCCCGGCGCGATGAACCATTCGCATGAAAACCAGGTCTCAGAAGCGGCAGGTGTCGGATTGGGCATCGTTTCGCCCGACGGCCGCGACGGCATGCTCGGACATGTGCGGCAGTTTGCCGAAGCCGGTATTCCGTTCGTTTTCGATCCGGGGCAGGGGCTGCCAATGTTCTCCGGCGACGAGCTTTCGGCGTGTCTCGAAATGGCAACGTATTGCACGCTCAACAGCTACGAGGCGCGGCTCGTGTGCGAAAAGACGGGGCGTGAAATTGGCGATCTGGCACGCGACGTCGAGGCGCTGGTGGTAACGCATGGCGCCGAGGGCGCAAATATTTACACGGACGGACAACGGATCGACGTGCCGTGCGTTAAGGCAGAGAGCATCGTCGATCCGACCGGTTGTGGCGACGCCTTCCGCGGCGGCTTGCTGTACGGGATTGCCAACGGCATGGATCTGGCGCGTAGCGGCCGGCTCGCCTCAGTCATGGGCAGCATCAAGATCAGCTCTCGCGGCGGCCAGAATCACACGCCGACACGGGATGAAATTGCAACACGTTATGAAGCGGCTTTTGGAGAAAAACCATGGTGAATCATT
>CBDTZF010000251.1:0-4242 GCA_965364825.1 uncultured Rhodocyclaceae bacterium
ACCTCCGATGCCTGCTCAGCCTGCTCAAGTCACCCCCACCACCTTGCACGGCCAGCCCGTCATCCACGTCAGTACGCGCGATGGCGCACAGGCCACGCTCAGCCTGTTCGGCGGTCAGCTGTTGCACTGGCAACCGGCCGGGGGAAAACCGTGGTTGTATCTCAGCGAGCAGGCCCGCTTCGATGGCACGCATGCAATTCGCGGCGGTACGCCGGTGTGCTTTCCACAGTTCGCCCAGCGCGGCAAACTGCCGCGACACGGACTCGTGCGCACCGCGCCCTGGCGACTCATCGAGCATCGCGAACACGCCGGTGATGTGATGCTCACCGTCGGCACCGATAGCACTGACGAAACCCGCGCAGCGTGGGCCTTCGATTTCGCGCTGGAACTCACGGTCAATGTCGGCGGCAATCGGCTGGATGTCGAATTCTCGGTGACCAACACCGGCTACAGTAGCTTTGCCTTCGCCGCCGCGCTGCACACCTATTTGCGCGTCGCCGAGGTCGAACTGGCGCAGCTCGAAGGCCTGTCCGGCCATCGCTATCAGGACGCCAACGATGGCGACAGCATCAAGGCCGATAGGGCAGAAACATTCGCAGTCGATGCGCCGATAGATCGCATCTATCGCGACGCGCCCCGCACGTTGCAGCTCTTCGACAACGGTCGTCGCCTCACAATCGTGCAGGAACAGTTTCCCGACACCGTGGTGTGGAACCCCTGGGAAGATGGCGCACGCGCGCTTGAGGATATGCCGGACAGCGACTTCCGACGAATGCTGTGTATCGAGGCCGCTGCCGCGCAGCGTATCGAACTGGGCGCCGACGAAACCTGGTGGGGCCGCCAGAGCCTGATCGAGGAGCGTTGAGCGGGCGTTGTGCCGCAGGCCACGCGGTTTCGAGACGGGGGATGGCAGGTTGAAACCCGCCCTACGGTGTGTCGCGCGCCAGCGTCAGGCGGTGTCAACCGCCATTTTCGTCAGTTCAGGCCAGCGCCGACGCTCACGCCGTTGATGCTCACGCGCGCGCGAGTCACGCTATCGACCGCATCGCCCAGCGGTGCAATCTGCAGATCGCCGGAATCGAGAATCTGCTGCAGGCGCTGCTTGGCCAGTTCACTACCGGCCTGCAGCATCTGCAAGCCTTCGATGATGAACTGCTGACCTTCATAATAGAAACTCTGGCCGTCGATCGCATAGGCACGGCGCGGTGGTGGTGGCGCGCCGCGCTTGGCACTTGACGGCGCCATGCGCACCGGCCCGAGGCCCGACGCAGCGTCGGATGCGGCCTGGACCGCAAGCGGCGAGAACAAAAACGCCGCAGCGAGAAGAGGTGCGGCGAGGCGATGAAGCGCGGGCAGTCGGGTCAGCATTCGGTGGATTTTACACAAACGATCGCGATCGATCCATCTTTCAGTGACGATTTGTTTACTGGCGAAAACACCGGGTTGCTCACACGCCGGCATGCTCACCGCACCCCAACGCACCGCGCCTCGACTTGTCCTGCCAGCGCGTGACTGAGATACTTCGCGCCCAATACGTCTCGTCATAACCGGTCCTGTTTCTGTTGACTCCTGCTGCCATGTTGCCATCGCTTGAAAGCCGCCTCGCCACCGAACTGAAGATCAGCCAGAAGCAAGTCGGCGCGGCCGTCCGCCTGCTCGACGAAGGCGCCACCGTGCCCTTCATTGCCCGCTACCGCAAGGAGGTGACCGGGGCACTCGACGACACCCAGTTGCGTGCACTGGAAGACCGGCTCGGTTACCTGCGCGAACTCGATGCGCGCCGCGAGACCGTGCTCGACGCTATCGCCGGCCAGGAGAAACTGACCGATGCGTTGCGCGCGTCGATTCTCGCCGCCGACACCAAACAACGGCTTGAAGATCTCTATCTGCCCTACAAGCAGAAGCGTCGCACCAAGGCGCAGATTGCACGCGAAGCGGGTCTGGCGCCGCTCGCCGATGCATTACTCAACGATCCGGATCTGAACCCCGAGCACGCGGCGCACGACTTCGTCGATGCCGAACGCGGCGTCGACGATGTCAAAGCCGCGCTCGATGGCGCGCGCATGATCCTCGTCGAGCAGTTCGGCGAAGACGCCACCCTGCTTGAGACCCTGCGCGGCATCCTGCAGGCGGACGGCCGCATAGTCTCTCGCGTGGTCGAAGACAAGGCGGCGGAAGGCGAAAAATTCCGCGACTGGTTCGACTTCTCCGAGACGCTCAAAACCATCCCCTCTCATCGCTTTCTGGCGCTCCTGCGCGGACGCAATCTGGGCGTGTTACGCCTCAGCATCGAGTTACCCGAAACCCGGCCCGATTCCCCGCCCGACGGCCAGCTCGGACGCTGCGAACAACGCATTGCGGCGCGCTTCGGCATCCGCGACGCCGGCCGACCCGCCGATCGCTGGTTGCTCGACACCGTGCGCTGGGCGTGGACGGTCAAGATCGCCGTGCACCTCGAACTCGAACTTGTGAACGCCACGCGTGAGCGGGCCGACGAAGAAGCCATCGGCGTGTTCGCGCGCAACCTCAAGGATCTGTTGCTTGCGGCGCCCGCCGGCCCGCGCGTGACCATCGGCCTCGACCCCGGACTGCGCACTGGCGTGAAAGTGGCGGTGGTGGATGCCACCGGAAAGCTGCTCGACACGGCCACCATCTATCCGCACGCGCCCCGCCGCGACTGGGACGGTGCCATTGCCGCGTTGACGCGTCTGGCCTCCGCCCACGGCGCCGATCTGATCGCTATCGGCAACGGCACTGCCTCGCGCGAGACGGAAAAACTGGCGGACGAGCTCGCCACCCGTCACCCAGAACTCAAGCTCACGCGTCTGATGGTTTCCGAAGCGGGCGCATCGGTGTATTCAGCTTCGCAACTGGCGGCCGATGAATTCCCCGATCTGGATGTGACTTTGCGTGGCGCGGTGTCGATTGCGCGCCGGCTGCAGGATCCACTCGCCGAACTGGTCAAGATCGATCCCAAGTCGATCGGTGTCGGTCAGTATCAGCACGACGTCAATCAGGCACGCCTGGCGCGCATGCTGGTCACGGTAGTGGAAGACTGCGTCAACGCCGTCGGGGTCGACGTCAACACTGCCTCCGCACCATTGCTCACACGCATCTCCGGCCTCAATGCCACGCTCGCCTCGAACATCGTCGCTTACCGCGACGCCAACGGCCGTTTTTCGGATCGCGCTGCGCTCAAGGCGGTGCCGCGTCTGGGCGCGAAAACCTTCGAGCAGGCGGCCGGCTTCCTGCGCATTGCCGGTGGCGACAACCCGCTCGATGCCTCCAGCGTGCACCCGGAGGCCTACCCGGTGGTGGAAAAGATTCTGCGTGATGTTCAGCGCAAGGTTCGGGATCTGATGGGCGACTCCGCCGTCCTCAAGGCACTCGATCCGCGCCGCTATGCGGATGATCGCTTCGGCGAGCCGACGGTGCGCGACATCCTCAGCGAACTCGACAAGCCCGCCCGCGACCCGCGTCCCGAGTTCAAGACGGCTGTATTCCGTGAAGGCGTGGAAAAACTCAGCGATCTGGCGCCCGGCATGCTGCTCGAAGGGGTGGTCACCAACGTCACCAACTTTGGCGCCTTCGTCGATGTGGGCGTGCATCAGGACGGGCTGGTGCATGTGTCCGCCCTCGCCGACCGCTTCGTCAAGGACCCGCATACCATCGTCAGCACGGGCGATGTGGTCAAGGTGAAGGTGCTGGAGGTGGACGTTCAGCGAAAGCGCGTGGCGCTCACCATGCGACTCAGCGACACACCAGCGAAGCGCGCGGAAGGCGGAAACCGGCCGTCGGCTTCTCCGCGCCGCACGCCGCCGAAGCACAAGCCGGCCCACAATTCCAGCGAATCGGGCAAAAGCGGCGCCCTTGGCGATGCGCTGACGCGCGCGCTGAAAAAGTGAGGCATGGCATGATCCGCATCTATGGCATTCGCAACTGCGACAGCATGAAGAAGGCGTTTGCGTGGCTGGACATACATGATGTGACGTATGAATTTCATGATTACAAAAAACATGGCATTGAGGCAACGACACTGACTTGCTGGCTCACCCGCGCCGCGCGTAGCGAACTGATCAATACCCGCGGCACCACCTGGCGCAAACTCGACGACACAGACAAAGTCATCGACAGCGATGCCGACGCCGTGGCCCTCATGGCGGCACACCCCAGCTTGATCAAACGGCCCGTCATCGACACCAAAGAAGGCGCCCTGCTGGTCGGCTTCGACGCCGCGCGTTA
>CBDTZF010000252.1:0-4225 GCA_965364825.1 uncultured Rhodocyclaceae bacterium
TTGTCGCTCACCACCACCCACGACAATCCGTCATCGTCGATTTTGGTTGAGCCCAGGATCTTTGCTTTTCCTTTCTGCGTGTTGCTGACCGTCGTTCCCGGCGAATACTTGAACGTCATCTCGAGGGGCTTGCCGTACTCCTTGCTCACCGTCCCCTGGAACAGTTCTCCGGGTGATTCGATACGAACGAACTTCTCGATATCGATGCCAGCGTTCGCTTGCTTGACCAGACCGGCGTCCAGATCCTTGTAGTCGTCGCCCGCCGCCACGGCGACCAGATCGCTCATCAGCGTAGCGGGGTTCACGTCGCTGTCGGCCGCTTCGTCAGCACCCGCGTTTTGCGTCGTCACATCAAAGCCAGTGGGCTCGACAATGCCGATCGCGTAGGAGCCGGCATCAACCGTGAAGTTGTAGTTGCCTGCGTCGTCGGTGGTCGTGGTGTTGACGACATTACCGTTCGCGTCTTTCAACTGCACGGTCACGCCGGCGACGCCTTGCTCGCCGTCGTCCTGGATGCCGTTGCCGTTCTCGTCAAACCACACCCGGTCGCCGAGCTTCGCCTGCGCCGGCGGCGGCATGGTGATGGTAAAGGTGTTGGGGGTGAGATCGAACTCATCGCCGCCGCACTCGTTGACACCGCCGTCGTCGCGCACCTGGAAGTCTATCGTCACCTCGCCCGATTGCCCGGCATCAGGGACAAAAACAAACTTGCCGGCGATGATGTCGGTGGTGCTGACTTCCTGACCGGCGACGAGATCGGCGCCGTCGAGCTGAAGCCTGCCTTCTGCCGGCAGTGTGTTGATCAGGACGCCAAGAAAGGTGTCACCATCGATCGGGTCGGAGAAACCGAAATCGGCTTCGGCGAACACGTAACCTTCGCCGGCTGCGACCGTCGTACCGCCGTCGCTGCCTTCAGGCGCGTCGTTGACCGGAACGATCTGGGTCTCGACGGTGATCGTGATCAGCTCGAAGGAGCTGTCGGTTGCCAGGATGCGGAACGACAGGCTGCCGTTGAAATCCGGCATGGCGGTGAGATCGACGGCGACCGTGTCGTCGTCGACGCTCTTGATGTAGCTGTCGGGCGGCGCTTCGATGTAGGTGCCCTCGCTATCCTGCACGAAGAGAATCAGCGCCTGCGGGTTGGTGCCCAAATAGTTCGGATCGGCACTCAACAGCAGATCGATCAGATCAAAGTTCGCGGTTAAACCTTCACATACGGAGACGCTCGTTGAATAGACAGGGCTTGGCATGTCCGACCTCCCGATAGCTTTTGTGGAATTACTTGTCGCGTGAGATCGATTCAGCCCTGTCCACACGCATGTCCGGCGGGGCTGGCGCATGCAAGGATCATGCCAATGTAGTGTTAAATGTTGTAAATTCCATAGATCGTGCTGGATGCGTTGGCGCTATTGCTGTACACAATGGCGTGCCATGAAGACCAGTGACACCCGCGTGTAAATTTCATCGACATAAACTCGGCTCGCCGGCGGCAAGCAAAAGCGGCGAATCAGGAGATTGCCCGAGGCCCCACATGCTTTGTGGCCTCCGGGGTTTCGTGACCTTTGTGGCGATATGGCCGTTCGGCGCGTGCGAATATGCGGACGCGGAAAACGACCGGTTACCGCGAGTGAAGGAAGAACAGTCGATCTATGAACACGATGACCACCCCGCCTCTGGCAGCTGCGGCTGCCGACCCCGCGCTGCACAGTCTGATGTTCCTGTCGCGTTTTTTCGGACGCGCGGTCGAAGCGGCGCAGATCATCGGTGGCGTACCCATGCCGGAAGGCCGCCTCACCGCCGCGCAAGTGCACGAGTGCGCGGCCAATGCCGGGCTGGTACTGACCGCCGCCGAGGTGACCCCAAAGACGCTGCGGGCAACGATGTTGCCGGCAATGGTGATGTCCAATGATGGTGAATCGCTGGTGGTGGTCAGCCGCGAGGGTGAGCGCGTGGAATGCCATCAGCCGGGGATCGACGGCACGCAGTGGATCGCGCTCGCGGCCTTGATCGCCGAGCACCCTGGACGCTGGTACTTCGTGCGACCGCGCTTTCACTTCGATCGCCGCAGCCTGCTCTACCACCTGCCGCAACCGCAACGCTGGTTCTGGGACGTGTTTCGCGCCAACCGGCCGATTTATCTATGGGCGCTGCTGGCCACCGCCGTCATCAATCTGTTCGGTGCCGTCATTCCTTTCTACACCATGGCGGTGTATGACCGCGTGGTGCCCAACAACGCGCTTGAAAGCCTGCAGGTGCTGACCACCGCGGCCATCGCGGTGACGGCCTTCGACCTGATCATGAAGCTGCTGCGCGGCTACCTGGTGGAAAGCGCGGCGCGCCGTGCCGACGTGCATCTGTCATCGCACATCTTTTCCCACGCCTTGCGTCTGCGTGCGGCCTCCCGCCCCGCCAGTGGCGGCGTGCTGGCCAATCTGGTGCGCGACTTCGAAGTGGTGCGCGACTTTGCCGCCGCCTCCACCGTGACCCTGCTCGGTGATCTGCCCTTCATGCTGTTCTTCCTCGGCGTCATCGCCCTGGTCGGCGGCTGGCTGGTGGTCATTCCGCTGATTCTGATTCCGATCACGCTGGCGGTTTCCTGGGGGCTGCGCAAACCGATCGGCGCGGCGCTCAACGAAAACATGAAGGAAGGCGCGCAGCGCACGGCCCACTTGTTTGAAGTCATGAACGGGCTCGACACCGTCAAGTGTCTGGGTGCCGAGGCGTGGGCGCGGCGCAAGTGGGAAGGGCTGACGGTGCGCATTTCCGAGAGCACCCTGCGCATGCGCGAATGGGCCACCGGCGGCAACACCTTCGCCGCCACCATGACCGGCCTCGCCACCGTACTGCTGGTGATGTTCGGTGCGCTGCTGATCGGCGAAGGCGAACTCACGCTGGGCCAACTGATTGCGGTATCGATGCTGTCGAGTCGGGCAATGGCCCCGGCCAACCAGATCGCGGGACTGATCCTGCGCTCCGAATCGGTCAAGACCGCACTGACGGCGCTCGACGGCATCATGATGGCGCCCACCGACGACAAACACGACAGTCTGCATCTGCCCCGGCTGCAAGGTGATATCGAATTTCGCGACGCGACATTCGCGTATCCGGAAGGGGCGCCGCTGCTGTCCGCATTCAATCTGAAGATCAAAGCGGGGGAACGTGTCGGCTTTATCGGCCGTATCGGCTCGGGCAAGAGCACGCTGTTGCGCATGCTGCTCAATCTGTACAGCCCCGACGAGGGCGCCGTGCTAGTCGACGGTCTGTCGGTCAGTGAAATGGAGCCGCAAAGCCTGCGCCGCCAGATCGGCTACGTGCCGCAGGACATCGTGCTGTTTCACGGCACCATCCGCGAAAACGTCCTGCTCGGCAGCACCGATGTCAGCGATGAAGCGCTGGTTGAGGCGCTCGGCGCGGCGTGCCTGGGCGACACCCTTGCGCGCCTGCCCAACGGGCTCGGTACCGAAGTCGGTGAGCGCGGCGAGCGCTTGTCTGGCGGGCAGCGTCAGGCGGTGGCGATTGCCCGCGCACTGGCCCACCGGCCGCGCATGCTGCTGCTCGACGAGCCAAGCAGCATGATGGACCCGGCCACCGAGGCGCAGCTGATCCAGAATCTGCGCAAACTCGACGACATGACGCTTCTGCTGGTGACCCACCGCACCACGATGTTGCCGCTGGTCGATCGTCTTGTCGTGCTCGACAACGGACGCGTCGTCGCCGACGGACCGCGCGACGACATCCTGCGCCAATTGCGCGGCGCACCCGCCGATTCGGCCAACACTTCGGCCACCGGAAAGGCTCCGCAATGAACGCGACCGCCGACACACTCAACACCCACCCGGACTACGACCGCGGCCCTCGACGCGCGGTCGTCGCGCTGGTTCTGCTGATCGCCGTTTTCCTCATCCTTGCCGTGGTCTGGATGGCCTTCGCGCGCCTCGACATTTCGGCACAAGCCGTCGGCACCGTCATGCCCTCTGACCGGGTGCAGGAAATCCAGAGTCTCGAAGGCGGCATCGTCGAGTCGATCGCCGTGCGCGAAGGTCAGCAGGTGCACGCCGGCGACATACTCGCCATTGTGCAGAACCTGCAATTCAATGCCGACCTGGGTGAAACGCGTCAATCGCTGTGGGGTGCCCGCGCCGCGATCATCCGTCTCGACGCCGAACTGGCCGGCACACCACCGGTGTTTCCCGAGGAGCTTGCTGACGTTGCGCCCGATCTGGTT
>CBDTZF010000253.1:0-4204 GCA_965364825.1 uncultured Rhodocyclaceae bacterium
TGCGCATCCGCCTGCAGCAGCAGGACGCGATGCTGCTGCGCCACTTTGTAAGCGGGCTCGGGGGCGATTCACCGTCGAAAAAATGAATGCTGTGAGGACTCGGCGCCCGTCGGTTGCGTAGGTTGGGCTGACGAAGGAAGCCCAACAACCCGTTGGTCGCCAACTTTTAGGCTTCGCTGCGCTCTGCCCAACCTACGGCGGATCGGGTCGGGGTGGCGAGCGATATTCCGTCACCCCGACCCGATCGCGAGCTGCTCGCGACGCGCCCCGCTCGACCCTAATCCGTCTCGACGCCTTGCGCGATGCGGTCGCCGATATTCTTGTCGATGTTGCGCCAGTACTCGAACGCGCGCGCAAGCACCGGTTTGGAGACGCCCGCCTTGAGATGGCCGACGACGTTGGACACCAGCCGCGCCCGCTCATCGTCGTCGAACACGTCGCGCACCAGGGTGCCGGCCTGCCCCCAATCGTCATCGTCCTCGCGCAGGGTGTAGGCGGCCCGCACCATTTCGCCGTCTGTCGCCCACACCGCCTGCTCGGGATAGCGTTCGGCGTCGGCCGCGGGACCGCCATAGGAGTTGGGCGCATAGACCGGATCGCTCACATTATCGACACGGCCCTGACCGTCCTTGGAATAGCTATTCACGGGCGACTTGGGTCGGTTGACCGGGATCTGGCGATAGTTCACTCCGAGACGGTGGCGATGCGCGTCCGAATACGAAAAGCCGCGCGCCAGCAACATCTTGTCCGGTGACAGTCCGGTGCCGGGCACGGTGTTGTTGGGCTCGAAGGCCGCTTGCTCGATCTCGGTGTGATAGTCGGTGACGTTGCGGTTGAGCGTCATCTTGCCCACTTCATGCAGCGGATAGTCGCCATGCGGCCACACTTTGGTCAGATCGAAGGGGTTGAAGCGATAGGTCTTGGCTTCCTCAAAGGGCATGATCTGCACCTTGAGCGTCCAACTCGGATGATCGCCATTCTTGATACTGTCGTAGAGGTCGCGCTGGTGATAATCGGCATCCTCACCGGCAATGCGATCGGCATCTTTCTGAGTCAGAAACGCAATGCCCTGGTCGGTCTTGAAGTGATACTTCACCCAGAAGCGCTCGCCGGCGGCATTGATCCACATATACGTATGGCTGGAATAACCGTTCATGTGACGCCAGGATTCGGGAATGCCGCGATCGCCCATGAGCCAGGCGACCTGATGCGCAGATTCGGGCGATAGGGTCCAGAAATCCCACTGCATATCGTGATCGCGCAGGTTGTTGGCCGCACGCCGTTTTTGCGAACGGATGAAATGCTGGAACTTCATCGGATCGCGCATGAAAAACACCGGGGTGTTGTTGCCGACCATGTCGAAGTTGCCTTCGCTGGTGTAGAACCTGAGCGAGAAGCCGCGCGGATCGCGCCACGTGTCGGGGCTGCCACGCTCACCCGCAACGCTGGAGAAGCGCGCCAGCATTTCGGTTTCGACACCCTTTTTAAACAATGCCGCCTTGGTATAGGCGCTCATGTCGTGGGTCATCACGAACTTGCCGAACGCGCCGCCGCCCTTTGCGTGCGGCTGACGTTCGGGAATGCGCTCGCGGTTGAAGTTCGCCATCTGCTCGATCAGATAGTGATCCTGCAGCAGGATAGGGCCGTCGGGGCCGACCGTCAGCGAATGCTCGTCGCTCGCGACGGGAATGCCGGCATCGGTCGTGGTGGGTTTGCGTTTTTCGTTCGTCATTAGTGCATGTCTCCTCTGGGTTGTCCCGCGGGTGAAGGCGCGGGTATTTGAGTGCGCAGACGTGAACGACCGGATCCCCGAGGCGAAAAGATCGCGACAGGACATCAACGCCGAACAACGCGCCCGGCAGCCGTCTCGTTCTTCTACAGATTTCGCGCCGCATGGCGACCGTCCCGGTCTGCACGGAATCAGAAACCCGCGCGCGCGCAAAGTTCAGCGGAAACGCGGCCCACCCCGCAATAGATGGCGAACATGGGCGGTCTGCAAGATGGCTCAGCCACTGGTCGCATTGCACCGCACGACGACCACATGGGGCACCGCACTCCGGCGGGCTCACCCCTCAAGCATCGTCGTGTGAACCAGTACAGTGCTTCGTTTTATTTCGACCTCAAGCGGCAACTCACGCGGAAGACCTTATGCAGTTGCCGGGACCTAGCCACTGAAGTGATGGTCGCAACCGCGTGAGTGGCCTCTGGATTCCGGCCTGCGCCGGAATGACGAGCGTTCGAGGTTGCGCCCGCCGGTGGAGGCTCCCCCCACGTCGTACCCAGAACGACCAGTTGTGCCAGATGCATCGTAGATCGTCGCAATGCCGCAATCGAAAGGGATTCGATACACCAAAATTGAGAAGATCGGGGCGACTGTAATCCCTTTGATTACAGACGAAGTGTATTTGGAAATCGAGGTTTTGAGGCGATAGCGGATGAGTCTGCGGCGCTTTGCGCGTGAGGTGGGTTGTGCAGTCAGTACGGTGCGTTCGCACTTGGCGGCGCCGGGTTTGCCGCGCTACTAACGCCTGGCGCCGCGCCCGATGAGCCTGGCAATGTCGAAGAACAGTGCGTTATCGAGCGTTTGAGACATGTCGGTGGCCAGGCAGCGACGGTAGAACGGGCTGAGGTCGAGGCCCACACCGAGACCGAGAATTTCCACTGCGCCCTGCTGCTCGCGCCGCGCAACCACCGCCTTGAGATGCTCTCCGAGATACTCGGAACCATTCGCCAGACCGGTCGCGCTGTCCGCCGGGCAGCCGTCGGAGATGACAAGAAGAATGCGGCGCGCTTCATTGCGCGCCAGCATGCGGGTACATGCCCAGTCGACTGCCTCGCCGTCGATGCCTTCGCGATACAGATCCGCCTTGAGCAACGCAGCAATGTCGGTGCGCGTGCGACGCCAGTTGCGTTCGGCGCGTTTGAACACCAAGTGGCAGGCCTCGTTGAGCCGCCCCGGATTGCGCGGCCGGCCACCGCGCAGCCATTCCTGATAAGCCCGACCGCCGTTCCAGGCACGCGTCGTGAAGCCGAGCAGTTCGCTGGGCACGCCGGCCATGTCGAGCGCACGAATGAAGACGTCGACCAGCGTCGCCACTGATTCCTTCCAGGCCCTCATCGAGCCGGAGCAGTCCACCAGGAATGTCACCAGACAGTCCGCCAACGGCTTGTTTTCGTCCTGCCAGAAAAGCCGGCGCTCGGAAGGCGAAGCAATGAGCTGCGCCAGTCGACGGCCGTCGATGCGTCCCTCTTCCTGGCCGAACAAACGGCCGTCGCGATGCGGCTCAGCTAGCATCTTTCCGAGCAGTCGCGCCAGCCGGGCGATATTGATACCTTGCCGGGCGATACGCTTATCGAGCCGTTCGCGGTAGGCACGTCGCTGCGCCTCACGTACCAGATCAGGCGCAAAGACCTCGGTGTCGAAGCGCGTCGTGTAGATGCGATAGGGCGGCGCCGCAGCCTCGCTTGCGCGCCGCTCTCCACCCTGCGCAGCGAGCATGCCATCCCCCTCCTCCGACTCGAAATCGAGGGCCAACGCAAAGCGCGCTGGGCGCGTATCTTTTTCGCGCTGCCAGCGTTCGCCGGCCTGTTGCTGTTCGGCCGCGCGCACCATGGATGCGACGCTGCGCGCGATCGCCAGCGCGTGCTCGGCAAACGCTTTCTGATCGCGCCGCGTGCGCAGAATGCCCGCCATATGCACGCCCAGTGGGCGCACCAGCTTGGCGCGTGTGGTGTCGATGATCTCCTCGGTCGCGGCCATCGGCGGCCAGCCGTTGAGGCGTGACCAGCAGCTTTGCGCGAGCGTGTACAGCAAGATGCCGAGACGCGTTTCAGTCAGCCGTGAGTCATGAAACTGCTGCGACCAGTGCTCGAAGCGGTAGCGCAGGTTGGCCGCCATGCCCGGCATGTTGGCGGGCACCAGCGCCTCGACCCGCAGTTGTTCGAGCAGCTCGAAAATCAGCCGCTCGACAGGATCGGTCGGACACAGGCTGCGGTGCAGTTGGGCATCTGAATAAAGCAACCGCAAGGCCATGCCGTCGGCGACGGCGCGCGCGTCGGCAAAATCATCGTGTTCTGGGTCGGTGCGCAGATGCGGCGCGTACATCGGCAGCGGTTGTTCGCCGCGGTGCAGGCGCCGGCCGCGATAGAGCAGTTCGGCGTCGCCGGTCAGCGCGCGCAGCGTGGCCGCGCACAGTTCGTCGAT
>CBDTZF010000254.1:0-4182 GCA_965364825.1 uncultured Rhodocyclaceae bacterium
TTAGCGGGCGCAGGACGGAGCAGCGCAGCGCATTCCGCAGTAAGAGTCGCCGGATGCAGCGCAGCGCAATCCTGGATCATCGGCGGCTTGGTCACCTCCCGGATTCCGGCCTGCGGCCTGTATCCGGGCTACGTTTTTTCAGTTGCCACCCACCGCCTTGAAACGCGCCAGCGTGCGTTCTCGCGCCGCTTTGTGATCGACCAGCGGCGCCGGATAGTCCTCGCCGATTCTCACGCCCGCAGCGGCCTGATCGACCGGCGGCAGTGTCCATGGCGCATGGATGTACTTAGTCGGAACGGCGTCGAGTTCGGGCACATAACGGCGGATGAACACGCCCTCGGGGTCGAATTTCTCCGATTGGGTGACCGGGTTGAAGATGCGGAACCAGGGCTGAGCGTCGCAGCCGGTGGACGCGGCCCATTGCCAGCCGCCGTTGTTGGCGGCGAGATCGTAGTCGTTGAGTTTTTCGGCGAAGTAGCGCTCGCCGGGGCGCCAGTCGATGCCTAGATCCTTGGTCAGAAATGAGGCCACGATCATGCGCAGGCGATTGTGCATGTAGCCGGTCTGGTTGAGCTGGCGCATGCCGGCATCGATGATCGGGTAGCCGGTGCGCCCGTCGCACCAGGCGGCGAACCACTCGGGCCGGTCGTCCCATTTGAGCGCGTTGTATTCCTCACGAAAGCAGCCATCGACGACATCGGGCCGATGCCACAGCACCATGTGGTAGAAGTCGCGCCAGATCAGCTCGCCCAGCCAGGTCTCGGCGCCTTGCCCGCCGTGACTTTCGGCAAAGCTCGCGAGTTGGCGGATCGACACGGTGCCGAAGCGCAAATGCACGGAAAGATACGACACGCCCTTTTTGGCGGGGAAATCGCGCCAGCGTTTGTAGTCGTCGATGCGATCGCGGAAATTACTGAACATGGCTTCGCCGCCGTCCATGCCGGTGGGCAGCGCCAGATCGGCCAGATTGCCGGCATCGAAACCGAGTTGTACGAGTGACGGGATGGTGCCGGCGTCAGCCGGATGACGCAGTCGGTCGGCGTGTGAGGCCACCGGGTAGGATTGCAGGTAAAACGGTTTCAAGGCTTTCAGCCAGGCGCGTTTGTAGGGCGTGAAAACGCTGTAGGGCGTGCCGGCCTGGGTGAGAATTTCGTCGCGCTCAAAGATCACCTGATCCTTGAAATCGTGGAACGCGATGCCCGACGTCTGCAGTGCCTCGGCGACGTCCGCGTCACGTGCACGCGCCTCCGGTTCGTAGTCACGATTGGCGAAGACTGCATCCACTTTAAGGGAACGGGCGACATCGACGATCGCCTCGCGCGCCGGAGCGTGGCGAACGATCAGGCCGCCGGTGCCACCGTGTGTGGCCGCCAGCTCGCGCAGGGCCGCATCCAGTTCGATGACACTGGCGTGGATGAAGCCGACGCGACGGTCCGAGGTCGACGGCAAGACGTCGAGAATGTCGCGATCAAACACGAACACGCAGTAAACCTGCGTGCAGGTGCGCAGGGCATGGTGAAGCGCCGCGTGATCGAAATGGCGCAGATCGCGCCGGAACCACACCAGCCCGCTGTCGTAGTTCTCTGTCATTGTCGCTTCCGGTAGTGACGTTCTTCAGTCGGCCGCAGGAAATTGCCACGCAGTGTAGATTGTGACGATCGCTTTGCCGATATTAACCGCCTCGCCGCGGCGCTTTCCCCTGACCCGCGGCACGACTAGAATTGATGCCGACATGAATCTCACTCACAACTTCCTGATCGCAATGCCGAGTCTGGCCGATCCCAACTTTGTCCGCACGCTCACTTATGTGGCCGAGCACAGTGAGCGCGGCGCCCTCGGCATCATCATCAACCGCCCCACCGACATGGATCTGGCGACGCTGCTCGATCGTGTCGATATCACGCTCGATAACGGCGAGATCGCCGGCGAACCGGTGTATTTCGGCGGTCCGGTACAAACCGATCGCGGATTCGTGCTGCACCGCCCGCCGGGCGAGTGGGATGCGACGCTGACCGTCAATGATCAGATCGGCCTGACCAGTTCGCGCGACATCCTGCAGGCGCTCGCGCTCGGTGATCTGCCGCTCGACGCGATCGTCACCCTCGGCTACGCCGGCTGGGACGCCGGTCAGCTCGAACAGGAACTGGCGGACAATGCGTGGCTCAGCATGCCGGCGGATCCGGCGATCATTTTCGACCTGCCGCCCGAAGAACGCCTGGTCGCCGCCATGCAGCTACTGGGTATCGATTTCGCCAATCTGTCGGAGGACGCGGGCCATGCCTGATGCGCCTGGCGCGTCTTCGCGTCCGGCGCGCGGCACCTTGCTCGGTTTCGATTTCGGGTTGGCGCGCATCGGCGTCGCGGTGGGCGAGTTCGAAAGCGCCCAGGCCAGCGCACTAACCACCATCGCCGCCGAAAGCAATCCGGCGCGCTTCGCTGCGATTGAAAAACTGCTCGACGAATGGCAACCGGTGCAGCTTGTCGTCGGTCTGCCGCTCGACGCCGAGGGCGAAGCGCAAGCGCGCACGCCACGCTGCCGCCGCTTTGCCAACCAGCTCAGCGGGCGCTTCGGCCTGCCGGTCGCGCTGGTGGACGAGCGTTTCAGCTCGGTCGAAGCCGACGAACAGCTCATTGCAGCCGGGCGCGCACGCTGGCAGGATCGCAAGGCCACGCTCGATGCCGCCGCCGCACAAATCATTCTTCAGCAATATCTGGACAGCCACTAACATGACCCGATTCCCGGACGCGGAAACCCTGCTCACTGCTCTCGTCGAGCAGATGAAACCGCACATCACCGAACACACCGCGCTGGTCGGCATCCACACCGGCGGCGCCTGGCTGGCGCAACGCCTGCACAGCGCGCTTGGCATCGGCCCGCCGCTGGGCACCATCGATGTCGCTTTCCACCGCGACGATCACGGTAGCGGCAGTCTGCATACCCAGAAACGCCGCTCCGAGATTCCCTTCGACATGGAAGGCACGCCGGTCATTCTGGTCGATGACGTGTTGTACACCGGGCGCACCACGCGAGCCGCGCTCAACGAGCTGTTCGATTACGGCCGTCCGGCCAGTGTCGAACTGGCGGTAATGGTGGATCGCGGCGAGCGTGAACTTCCGATTGCAGCAAGCTACTGTGCGCATACGCTGCCGGCCCCGCTGGGCCGTGGCCAGCGCCTGCGGCTCGAACAGGCCGACGAAGGCGGCGCTCTCTCGCTGAGGCTGATCGATGTATAACCCGCAACTGAACGTGCACGGCGAGTTGCAACATTTGCTCTCACTCGACGGCCTGCCGCTCGATATCCTCACCCGCATTCTCGACACCGCCACCCCGTTCACGGAAGTCGCGGAGCGCGAGGTCAAGAAGCTGCCGATCCTGCGCGGCAAGAGCATCTTCAACCTGTTCTTCGAAAATTCCACGCGCACGCGCACCACCTTCGAGATTGCCGCCAAACGGCTCTCGGCAGACGTCATCAACCTCAACATTTCGACCTCCTCGACCAACAAGGGCGAAACCCTGCTCGACACCGTCGACAACCTGTGCGCCATGCAGGCCGACATGTTCGTGGTGCGCCACGCCAGCAGCGGCGCACCCTACCTGATGGCCGAGCACCTGCGCAGTCACGGCCTTGTCGACGTGCATGTGATCAACGCCGGCGACGGCCGTCACGCACACCCCACGCAAGGCCTGCTGGACATGTACACCATCCGGCATTACAAGCACGATTTCACCGGACTGGTAGTGGCCATCGTCGGTGACGTGCTGCACTCGCGCGTCGCGCGCTCCCAGATCGCCGCGCTGACCACGCTGGGCGTGCCGGAAGTACGCGTGATCGCCCCGAAAACGCTGCTGCCCACCGACCTGGACAAGATGGGCGTGCGTGTTTTCCATGACATGCACACCGGCCTCAAGGATGTCGACGTGGTAATGATGCTGCGCCTGCAGAACGAGCGCATGAGCGGCCCGCTGCTGCCCAGCGCACAGGAGTTCTTCAAGGTCTGGGGGCTCACCGCCGAAAAACTTGCCGCGGCGCGGCCCGATGCCATCGTGCTGCATCCGGGGCCAATGAACCGCGGCGTCGAGATTGATTCGGCGGTGGCCGACGGGGCGCAGGCGGTCATTTTGCCGCAAGTCACTTTCGGTATCGCCGTGCGCATGGCCGTGATGAGCCTGCTCGGCCGAAG
>CBDTZF010000255.1:0-4174 GCA_965364825.1 uncultured Rhodocyclaceae bacterium
CACAGAACGTGGACACCGCTGGCCATTGCGCGCTGTCACGGCGTCAGGCACTGGCCGCCGCAGCCGGCTTCAGCCTGCTCAATCCGCATGCCTATCTGGATACCGTGGTGCTGCTCGGCGCGATCGGCGGACAGCAGACGGAAGATGCCCGTCCACTGTTTGCGGCCGGTGCGGTGAGCGCCTCGATTTGCTGGTTCCTGCTGCTCGGCTATGGTGCGCGCGTGCTGGCACCGCTGTTCGCCCGCCCGATTGCGTGGCGCGTGCTCGACGGACTGGTCGCCGTCACGCTGTGGGGGATTGCGGCGGCGCTGCTACTGCGTTAAGGGTTTGCTACCGACTGGATGATGTGCGCTCGAGCGGCGCCAAGTGGCGCACGCGTGCCGAACACAAAAAACGGGTCGCCTGGGCGACCCGTTTTAATCTGCGATCGAGCGCATTGCTGCGCGCGCGACGCAAATATTCAGCGCTCGCGGCTGTTGCGACGCGTCGCGATGAGGCCCATCAGGCCCAAACCGGCAAGCATCATCGCGTAGCTGCCCGGCTCGGGCACCGGCGAAACACTTGCGGTGTAGGCGTAGGAGGACGCGCTTGGGCCGGAGGCTGCGCCGTCAATCTTGAAGTAATAGGCACCTGTCGGCAGCAGCCCCCCACCGGTGACGTAATCTCCAGCGCCAATATTCGCAAAGAGGCTGTCGTTCGACATATCGCCGTCGGCACCCACGTCAGTAAAAAGATCCACCACCAGCCCAATGATGTTTGAACCATTGACTTTGGGCTGATCGGCAATCGTTCCCAGACCGTTCCATGCCGAGATGCCGACTTTCTCGAGGGAGAACAACAAATAGTCGGTAAACGAGCCCGGCGAATGCAAGACAGAACCGCTACCGAAATAATCACTCCCTTCGAAGTCACCCACATTTCCAAAATCGAGTACGGCAGCCGTTGCGCCCGACGCCGCAACCGCCAGGCCGACCGCCGCAATAATTCCTTTCATTTTCATACTGACCTCCGTCCGCTATTTTCAATTTTATGGAACACGCCACGCTCAAACCGCCTCCGAGGACGCCGGTTTTCTGCGTGTCAAGCGCCAACATTGGGCGCTTTGCCCAATATGCCACACGCTTTACCCAACATGCCACAGGCAAATCGTATTCACAAGGGGTGATTTGTAGCCGGTCCCCGACAGCTTGCGTTCGTGCCGGCGCCCTGCTTCTTCGGTCGCGGTGTTCACACCCCGGAATTGATGCTCGTCACTTGCCGCGAAACGCCGCCTTCCGCTTGCCGAGAAAAGCCGTCACACCCTCGGCGAAGTCACCGGTGGAGGCGCAGCGCGCGAACGCTTCGGCTTCGCTCTGTAGTTGTGCCGACAGTTGATGATCGAAGCTGGCGTTGATCAGCCGCTTGAGTTCGGCAGTGGCATGCCGCGGACCGGTCTGAAGTCGGGTCACCAGCGCATTGACAGTTTCATCCAGCGCATCTGCCGGCACCACTTTATTGACCAGATCGAGGCGCTGCGCCTCGGCCGCATCGAAGCGATCGGCCAGCATCATCAATTCCATTGCCTTGCGCCGCCCCACCATGCGCGGCAGGAACCAGGACATGCCGCCGTCAGAGGGCAAGGCGATGGCGGCATAAGCCGAGGTGAACGTGGCGTCTTCTGCGGCCACCGCCAGATCGCAACCGAGCATCAGCGACAGGCCGAAGCCGGCGCAGGCGCCGCGCACCTTGGCGATCACCGGCTGGTGCAGCGACTGCAGAATTTCCACGGTGGGATTGATGTTGTGCTCGACCATGGCGCGAAAGGTGCTCAGCCGCGCCTGCGGCGTGAGATCGAGATGGCGGGCAAAATCGTTGAGATCGCCTCCGGCCATAAAATGCGCGCCGGCGCCGGTGATCACCACCACCTCGACGTCCTTGCGCGCACTCAGATCGCGCGTCACGGCGGCCAGATCCTGCATCATCTCCACCGACAAGGCATTGAGCGCATCGGGGCGATTCAGGGTGACGGTTGCCACGCCATCGGTAACGTCGAGCAATACGGTATCAGCCATAAGCACCTCGTTGGTTTGACTCACGGATGTTACTCACAGAGGATTCATCTGTCGCATGACGCAGTGGATTTGTTCACTCCGCCATGCCGTGACACACTCCGGGGAGCGACGCGCCCTATGCAGCGCGTCAACGCCTGCCATTGTGAACACATTCGTGCCATGCCACCACTGACCCGCGCCCTGATCATCACCAACGTCGTCATCTTTCTACTGCAGATGAGCGGCACTGGCGGCGCCCTGCTGGGCGCGTTTGCGCTGTGGCCGAGCGTCGGCAACGTGCTCATCGCACCGTGGACGCTGATCACTTACAGCTTCCTGCATGGCAGCGTCGCGCATATTTTCTTCAATATGTTCGCGGTATACATGTTCGGCCCCCCGCTTGAGCAGCGCTTCGGCGCGCGCGGCTACGCCATGCTGTGGTTCGCCAGCGTGATTGCCGGCGCGCTCGCGCAAGTGCTGGTGGCCACGCTCACCGGCGTATTCGTGCCGGTGATCGGTGCCTCGGCCGGCGTGTTTGGCGTGCTACTGGCCTTTGGCGTGCTGTATCCCAACCAGCGCATCATGCTGCTGTTTCCGCCCATTCCCATGCCGGCGAAGGTCTTCGTCGTGGTGTATGGCGCGCTCGAACTGTTCCTCGGCGTCACCGGTCTGCAAACCGGCGTGGCGCACTTCGCCCACCTGGGTGGCATGCTCGGTGGTTGGCTGATGTTGCGCCGGCTGCGCCGCCGCCGGCGCTGAAAGCGTATCTTTTCTGTCGCTGAGCGCGCCCGCGCGTCCGGCTGAGACAAAGCATCCGGAGTGTTGTCATGACCTACACCCTGATCAAAGGCGAGTTCCATATCCACTATCCCGACCGCCCGCTAAACGGGCCGGAACCGGATGGGGACACGATCAAGTTCCGGCCCGACAACCGGCAACTGATCGAGCGATTGCCGCGCCCCAACCGCATGCCCGGCTTCAACCAGGCGGGCATCACCAGCATCCGCTTCGAGGGCGTCGATGCGCTGGAAACGCACTTCGAGGTCAACGAACAGGACTCTCACCAGCATCTACCGCTGGCGCTGGCAGCGCGCGACGCGATGCTCGCGCAGGCGGGATTCGGCGCGGTGTCCTTTTTCGACACCCACCCCTACAAGGTCGAAACGGTCGAGCACCACCCGGTGCGCGGCTACGTTTTGTCGATGGGGCTGGACACCTACGGGCGCAGTGTGGCGTTCCTGTATACCGGCGAACATCCTTCGGTCGACGGCTCGCGCATCTTCCTCCAGCCGCCCATGCTCGACGCCAGTCTCAACGCCTTCATGTTGCGCGCCGGACATGCCTACGGCGCCTTCTACCTCGGCCTGCCGCCCGAGTTGCGCGAGCATCTGCGTGCCATTGTGCGTGACGCGCGCGACAACCGCGTCGGATTGTGGGCTCACCCCGACTCACGTGCCGCCAGCTTGCAGATCAGTGGTATGGCGGCACTTCAGGCGGCCGTGATGTGGCCCAAGCTGTTTCGTCGGCTGGCGCCCTATTTCCAAAGCGGCCACACCGACTTCGCCGCCTTCAACAGCTGGCTGCGCAAAGACGCCCGCCACCGCGACGACCGCCTGCTGCTGCCGACGCTGGAAGTGGGCAATCTGCATGACATGATCCTCACCGCAGGCGACACGCTGCGGCTTGCCTTCGCGCCCGAAGACGTCGTGATCGTGCCCGACGACTATGTGCTGCCGGTGTCGGCGCACGGCGTGCAGGCGACGCGCCCCACGCATGCCAGCGGCGTGCGCATCATTGCGGCGCTGATCAATCCGGCGGACGAATCCGAGCGCAATCACGAAACCGTCACCCTGCTCAACAGCCACAACCGCGAGGTCGATCTGGCCGGCTGGCGGCTCGCCGATGCGATGGGCGAACAAAGCATCAGCGGCATTCTGGCGCGCGGCGAAACGCTGCGGGTATGGCTCGGCAACGCGGTGAAACTCAACAACACGCGCGACACCATCACCGTGGTTGACGCCGCTGGCCAACTGGTCGACCAGGTCGCTTACGAACCGAAGGATCTGCCCGACCCGGGCCACAGCCTGAGCTTCTGAGCAGCTGCGCCGGATGCCTGAATGCGATCGCGAGCGCCTCTCCTAGGC
>CBDTZF010000256.1:0-4165 GCA_965364825.1 uncultured Rhodocyclaceae bacterium
TTGAACTGAACGGCAGGGTGCAATAACGGAAGGGCAGTACACCCCTTCGACCATTGGATGGTGCAATGCGCGCAGCTTTGGCACCCTACGATGCTGACGCGGCGCGCAGGCAGTGCACGCTGAACAGCTTTTCGTCGTCGCACCACACACGCTCGGCACTGAATCCGGCCCGCGCGGCAAGCGCCTGGAAACCTTCAACGCTGTATTTGTAAGAGTTTTCGGTGTGTATGCAGTGCCCCTTGGCAAAGCCGAAGGCGTGCCCTTCAAGCGCGATGTGCGTCGGCCGAACGGCGCACAAATGCATTTCCACACGCCGCGCGTCGGCGTTGTAGTAGGCATGGTGGGAAAACGCATCGATGTCGACATCGGCGCCCAGTTCGTTACGCATGCGCACCAAAAGATTTCGATTGAAGCGCGCGGTGGCGCCGTCCTCGTCGTTGTAGGCGGCATTGAGCCGTGCGGCATCCTTTTCCAGGTCGACGCCGACCAGCAGGCGCCCCCCCGGCCCCACCATTTTCGCCACGCGGCGGAGCAGAATAACCACCTCGGCGGGTTCGAAATTCCCCACGCTGGAACCGGGGTAGAACGCCACTCGCGTGTCGGCCTCAATCGGCGGCAGATCGAAACTCTGCATGTAGTCGACGCACACCGCGTTTACCCGCATGTCGGGGTAGTCGGCCGCAATGCCGCTCGCGGATTCGCGCAGGTGGCTGCCGGAGATGTCGAGCGGCAAGTACTCGGCGGGTTTGAGGACGTCGAGCAAGGTGCGGATTTTGGTGTCGCTGCCGCTGCCCAGTTCGATCAGCGCGGTGCCCTGCCCCAGCAGTTGCGCGATTTCAGCGCCGTGCTGGCGCAACAAGGCAATTTCGGTGCGTGTCGGGTAATACGCCTCAAGCCCCGTGATGGCATCGAACAGCCGCGACCCTTCTTCATCGTAGAAGAACTTGGGCGGAATCTGCGGTGGCGACGACGACAAGCCTTCACAGACCTCGCGACGAAAATCCCCGAGCGCTGGTTTGAGGTCGTGAAAGGTGAAATTGGGCGGAGACGCAAGCAGCATCAGATGTCCTTGGCGAGCCGGAAGCCCTGAAACTGCCAGCGTTCGTGCGGATAGAAGAAGTTGCGGTAGGTGGCGCGAACATGGTCGGCCGGGGTGACACAGGAGCCACCGCGCAGCACCATCTGGCCCGACATGAACTTGCCGTTGTATTCGCCCAACGCACCACTGGCGTGACGATACCCCGGATAGGCCAGATAGGCCGACGCGGTGTGCTCCCACACGTCGCCAAACATCTGGCACACACCCTCGCCGCTGGCGGCGCGCGGGTGCAGCAAGTCGCTATCGACGAAATTCCCGGCAACCGGCTGCGTGCTGGCAGCATGTTCCCATTCTGCCTCGGTCGGCAGGCGCTCCCCGGCCCAGGCGGCATAGGCATCGGCTTCGAAGTAGCTCACATGGCTTACCGGTGCGTTGAGGTCGAGCGGGCGCAAACCGCCCAGCGTGAACTCGAACCAGTGGCCATCGTGCCGTTCCCAGTAGCGCGGCTGCGCCCAGCCCTGCGCCACCACCGTCGTCCAGCCATCCGACAACCACAAGGCCGGATCGCGGTAGCCGCCGGTTTCGATGAAGGCAAGGTATTCGCCATTGGTCACCGGCCGGTTGGCCAGCGCGTACGGCCTCAGAAACACCTTGTGCTGCGGCGTTTCGTTGTCATAGGCGAAACCGTCGCCGGCGTGGCCGCACACCACCAGTCCGCCATCGAAGCTGTGCCAGTCGAGCGCCATCGCCGACGATCCCACGACCCCGGGGAGATCATCGCGATACGCCGGGCGCAAAGGATTGACGCTGAAATGGTGCTTGACGTCGGTGAGCAGCAACTCCTGATGCTGTTGTTCGTGGTTAAGTCCAATCGTCAGACGCTCGGCCACCGCGGGCCACTGATGCGCATCGGCGGTGGCGATCAACTCAGCGATGGCGGCATCGACATGCGCCCGGTAGCGATACACCGTCTCGACCGTGGGCCGCGACAGGTGCCCGCGTTCGGGCCGCGGGTGCATGCGGCCGATCTGCTCGTAGTAGGAATTGAACAGGCTGCGATAGTGCGGATCGAAGCAGCGATAGTCTGGGGCAAAGGGTTCGAGCAAAAACGTTTCGAAAAACCAGCTCACATGCGCCAGATGCCATTTGGCCGGGCTCGCGAAATCGGCTGTCTGCAGCACATAGTCTTCGGTACACAACGGCGCGCACAGACCTTCGCTGGCCGCGCGGACACGGTTAAACGCCCGCATCCAGTGGTCGCGCTGCTGCGGATCGGCGGACATCGGCTGACGCAGGATGTCGTTCATGGCGTTCCTCGCTTCAAACAAAAAAACGGCAGTTGTCCACTTGTCTCTCTCATGAAGATATTGATTGCATTAAATTTTTCACGCTTAAACAAGCTCACCCATTGGGTGAGTACGCGACACGCTCGATTGCACGACTGTCGGGCCGCCTGGCCGCGTGACCTCATTTGCAACCGAGCTTGCAGGGCCCGCACCTGCGGCCTCCTCGTGCCTTGCCAGACAGCTCGCCAGCCGCACAATCGAACGCATCCAACTGCCGTTTTCAGGTTCAATGATCGTAGCAAAGCAAATGCGCACGCCATGCGTCAACCCGGCGGCCGCCGCCGCACGCGCGCGCCGGCGGCAAAATCGCCGCGACAGGCATCGAAAACACCCCATTGCCGCTATAATTGCGGTTTTTTTCACGCGCTTATGCTGGTTTCCCGCGGTGACGCGGAACGCGCTCCGACCGCCTCGGTGCTGACCATTGGCAACTTCGATGGTGTTCATCTGGGCCATCAGGCGCTACTCCGCCTCTTGACGAACAAGGCCCGCGCACTCGGCCTGCCGGCGGTCGTGCTCACTTTCGAGCCGCATCCGAGGGAGTTCTTTGCCCCGCAAAAAGCGCCGGCCCGCCTCGCCTCGCTGCGTGAAAAGCTGGTGTTGCTCGCGGCCGCCGGTGTCGATATGACCCGCATCGTGCGCTTCAACGCGCGCTTCTCCGCGCTCACCGCAGAACAGTTCATCGACCGCGTGCTGGTCGACAGCCTGCAAGTGCGTCATCTCATCATTGGGGATGATTTTTGCTTCGGTGCCGGCCGCAAAGGCGATTTCGCCATGCTGCAGGCGGCTGGCGAGCGCAAGGGCTTTGTCGTCGAGGCCATGCCCACGCACGCCTTCGCCGGCGAACGCGTCTCCAGTTCGGCGGTGCGTGAGGCGCTGGCACAAGGTGATCTCGACGGCGCGGCGCGCCTGCTGGGACGTCCCTACAGTATCGCCGGGCGGGTCGTGCATGGCGAAAAAGTCGGCCGCGCGATCGGCTTCCCGACCGCCAACATTCACCTCAAAGGCCGCCACCCGCCGCTGTCGGGCATCTACACCGTGGAAGTCGAAGGCTTGGCTCCCGAACCCGTGCCCGGCGTGGCGAGCGTCGGCGTGCGCCCGACGGTGGACGATTCCGGCCGACCCACGCTCGAAGTGCATCTGTTCGACTGGAGCGCCGACTGCTACGGTGCCCACCTGCGTGTGCACTTCCTGCGCAAACAGCGTGACGAAGAAAAGTACGATTCGCTCGATGCGCTGAGCGCCCAGATCGCGCTCGACGTTCAAGACGCCCGCGACTGGTTTGCCAACCGCGCGAACGAAACAACCTGCTGAACAAGACGAACATGGCCGACTACCGCAAGACGCTCAACCTCCCCGAAACGCCGTTTCCGATGCGTGGCAACCTGCCCAAGCGCGAGCCAGGCTGGGTGCAAGACTGGCATCAAGGCATGCTTTACCAGAGGATCCGCGAGGCGTCGGCCGGCCGGCCCAAGTTCGTGCTGCACGACGGTCCGCCCTACGCCAATGGCAGCATCCACATTGGCCATGCGGTCAACAAGATCCTCAAGGACATTGTCGTCCGTTCCAAGACACTCGCCGGATTCGACGCGCCATATGTTCCGGGCTGGGATTGTCACGGCCTGCCGATCGAGCACAAGGTGGAAGTGACGCACGGCAAGGGCCTACCCGCCGACAAGGTGCGCGCACTGTGCCGCGAATACGCCGCCGAGCAGATCGACGGTCAGCGCGCCGATTTCATCCGCCTTGGGGTACTGGGCGATTGGGACAATCCGTATCG
>CBDTZF010000257.1:0-4141 GCA_965364825.1 uncultured Rhodocyclaceae bacterium
ACGAGAAGGATCTGCGCGCCAGCGTCTCGCTGGACCTCGCCGCCATCGACTGCATAGAACAGGCGTTCCGCATTCTTGCCACCGAAGAGGTCGTCATGCCGCCGATCCTGCGCCTGGACATTCACGCGCACAATGGTGAAGTCGACGTCAAGACCGCGTATCTGCCGGGCCTCGACAGTTTCGCCATCAAGGTCAGCCCGGGCTTCTTCGACAACCCCAAACTGGGCCTGCCGAGCCTCAACGGCATGATGATGCTGTGGTCGGCGCGCACCGGTATTCTCGAAGCGCTGCTGCTCGACAACGGCTACCTCACGGCGGTACGCACGGCCGCGGCCGGTGCGGTCGCTGCCCGCTGGCTGGCGCGGCCGGATGCGCACCGCGCAGCCATCATCGGCGCCGGCGAGCAGGCACGCCTGCAATTGAAAGCGCTGTCGCTGGTGCGCGAGATCACCTCGGCCACCGTGTGGGCGCCGCGCGCCGAAGCGGCGCAAGACTTTGTCGAAACAATGGGGCGCGAATTGGGCATTGCCATCACGCCGTGCGCCGACATCGACAGCGCCATGGCCGAGGCCGACATCGCGATCACCACCACGCCGAGCCGCGGGCCGTTGATCGAAGCGCGCCACCTTCACCCCGGACTGCATATCACCGCGATGGGTTCGGACGCCGAACACAAGAACGAAATCGCCCCGGACGCGCTGGCCGCAAGCACCTATGTGTGCGACCGGCTCAGTCAGGTGCGCGTGCTCGGCGAACTGCATCATGCGATTTATGCCGGCGTGATCGGGGCCGATCCGCAGCCCGCCGAACTCGGCCAGGTGATCGCGAGGCAGCGCCCCGGCCGCACGCGTGCCGACGAGGTCACGTTATGCGATTTGACCGGCACCGGCGCACAAGACACCGCCATCGCCAACTTCGTCTTCGCCCGCGCCGCCGAGCGCGGCCTGGGCACTAATTTCGCGGCCTGAGAGACCAGGCAATTCCACCATCCACACCGAACAAGAGAGGCAAACTGGCATGACATACGAAGTGAAACTTCCATTCGAGCGCGCCGAATACGCCGACCGCCTTGCCAGGACCCGCGACGCGATGGCACAGAAGGGTGTGGACGTGCTGATCGTCACCGACCCGGCCAACATGAACTGGCTCACCGGCTACGACGGCTGGTCGTTCTACGTACACCAGTGCGTGCTGATCGGCCCCGAGGGCGAACCGGTGTGGTTCGGCCGCGGCATGGACGGCAACGGCGCCGCACGCACCGCCTACATCTCGCATGACAACATCGTGCGCTACCCGGACAACTATGTGATGTCCACCGAGCGCCACCCGATGGACTACCTGTCGACCGAGGTCATCGAAGCGCGCGGCTGGAGCAACAAGCGCATCGGCGTGGAGATGGACAACTACTACTTCAGCGCCGCGGCGTATGCCTCGCTGCAAAAGCATCTGCCAAAGGCCAGCTTCGTGGATGCCACCGCGCTGGTGAACTGGCTGCGCGCGGTCAAATCGCCACAAGAGATTGTCTACATGCGCCGCGCCGCGCGTATCGTCGAGGCGATGCACGCGAAGATCGTCGAGGTGATCGAGCCGGGCATGCGCAAGAACGAGCTGGTGGCGCAAATTTACGCCACCGCGATCGGCGGCGCCGACGGTCACGGCGGCGACTATCCGTCGATCGTGCCGATGCTGCCCACCGGCGCCGATGCCGCCGCGCCGCACCTGACCTGGGACGATTCGCCCATTCCGGCCGATTCGGGCACTTTCTTTGAGATCACCGGCTGCCACCGCCGCTATCACTGCCCGCAGTCGCGCACGGTCTATCTGGGTCGCCCGCCGAAGCACTTTCTCGACGCCGAGAAAGCGATCATCGAAGGCATCGACGCCGGCCTCGACGCGGCCAAACCGGGCAACACCTGCGAGGATATCGCCAACGCCTTCTTCGCCGTGCTCAAAAGCCACGGCATCGACAAGAGCAGCCGCTGCGGCTACCCCATCGGCGCCAGTTATCCGCCCGATTGGGGCGAGCGCACCATGAGCCTGCGCCCCGGCGACCGCACCGTGCTCGAGCCCGGCATGACTTTCCACTTCATGCCCGGACTGTGGCAGGACGACTGGGGGCTGGAGATCACCGAGAGCATCCTGATCACCGATTCGGGCGTCGAGCCCTTGTGCAACACACCCCGCAAACTCTTCGTCAAGGAGTGAATGCCATGAGACCTTCTCCGATCAGCCCGACCATCGATCTGGATGTCGAAGGCGTGCATCACGGCTTTCTCAAGCTGCCCTATTCGCGCGACGCCGCGGCCTGGGGCGCGGTGATGATTCCGATCACCGTGGTGCGCAATGGCAGCGGGCCAACTGCACTGCTCACCGGCGCCAATCACGGTGACGAATACGAGGGCGCGGTTGCGCTGCGCAAGCTCACCGACAGCCTCAAGCCCGAGGCGGTCAACGGCTGCGTGATCATCGTGCCGTTCCTCAACTATCCGGCGTTTCGCGCCGGCACGCGCACTTCGCCGATCGACCGCGGCAATCTCAACCGGACCTTTCCGGGCAAGCCGGACGGCACTGTCACCGAGAAAATCGCCGACTACATCCAGCGCCACCTGCTGACCCGTGCCGACTTCGTGCTCGACATCCATTCGGGCGGCAAGACCCTCGACTTCCTGCCCTTCGCGTGCATTCATGTGCTCGACGACAAGGCGCAGGAAGCGCGCTGCCAGGCCGCGATGGAAGCCTTTGGCGCGCCCTACTCGATGAACATGCTCGAACTGGACAGCGTCGGCATGTTCGACACCGCGGCCGAAGACGCCGGCAAGGTCTTCATATCCACGGAACTGGGCGGCGGCGGAACCTCGACCGCCAAAAGCGTCGCCATCGCCGAGCGCGGCGTGCGCGATTTCCTCATTCACTGCGGGATTTGCCAGGGCGAGACCTCGCCGCGCAAATCGATCAAGCTCGACATGCCGGACGGTGACTGCTACGTCGCATCGATGCATGACGGCCTGCTCGAAATGTGCGCCGACCTCGGTGACACGGTGAACGCCGGCGAGGTGGTCGGCCGCGTCTATGACGTGACACGCACCGGCAGCGCGCCGATCGAGTATCGCGCCGGGCGCAGCGGCATTCTGGCAGCGCGGCATTTCCCCGGCCTCATCGGCTGTGGCGACACCCTCGCGGTGGTCGCGGACGTCGTGGACTGAGTCCGCACCACGCACCGGAAATTCACTGTTATTTGAGCACCACCCGAACGGCGCCAGCGCGGGCCGACCGGGACACACAACTTCGAACCAAGGAGAATCAGAAATGAGCGAATTCGATCAAAACCCCGGAACGGCATCGGTCTGGGCCGGCGAGGCCAAGCTGTTCGCCGAAAATGCCATCTGCCTGCCGGTCTTCAACTCGGTCACCTTCGGCTATGACGACATGGAGGAATGGCACCAGGTCGGCATGGGCAAGAAGAAGGGCCACATCTACTCGCGCAACACCAACCCCACGGTGCGCCCGCTCGAAGAAAAGATCCGCATCCTGGACGGCGGCGAGGAAGCCACCAGCTTCTCGACCGGCATGGCGGCGATCAGCAACACGCTGTTCACGCTGCTCGCGCCGGGCGACAGGGTGGTGGCGATCAAGGACACCTATGGCGGCTCGAACAAGATCTTCATCGAGTTCCTGCCGCGCCTCAAGGTTGACGTGTGCATGGTCGACACCAGTGATTTCGACGCCATCGAGCGCGAAGTCAAAAAAGGCTGCAAGGTGCTCTATCTGGAGACGCCGACCAACCCGACGCTGAAGATCGTCGACATCGAGCGACTGTCTAAAGTGGCGCATGCAAACGGCGCCATCGTGATTGTCGACAACACCTTCGCGACGCCGATCAACCAGCGCCCGATCAGCCTGGGCGCCGACATCGTCGTCTACAGCGCCACCAAGTACCTCAACGGCCATTCGGACGCCATGGGCGGACTCGCGGTTGGCAAGAAGGAACTGATCGACCAGATCTACCACTACCGTGAGATCACCGGCGCCACGCTGCACGCCCAGTCGGCCTACATGATCCTGCGCGGCATGAAGACGCTCGAACTGCGCATTGCCCGCCACAACGAAAACGCCATGAAGATCGCCACCTTCCTGTCGCAGC
>CBDTZF010000258.1:0-4137 GCA_965364825.1 uncultured Rhodocyclaceae bacterium
TCGGGCAACCAGCCATGCGAGTGCAGGCGAAGCAAGGCGTCCTCGGCCTGTTCGACCAACGTGGTGCCGGCAATCATTCCGTGGCCGGCAAGCGCACTGCAGCGGTTGGCGGCAAAGGCTGGGACGATGAATGCCAGGAAGGGGCTGTCAGCTACCGACGGCGCCAGCGCGGCGCATGGCTGCAGCAAATTAGCGTAGGTGATGAAGTCGTAAAGCGGCCGGCCCGGGTTCTCGAACTCGGTACCCCCCTGGGTGACCGAAACGCCGCGGCGCATGCGCAAATTGATTTGCGGCTCCTGCGCCACCACGCCGTCGATCAGATGGCGATGATCGGCTTCGGCGGCCGCGATGACTGCGCCGCCGCCGTTCGACACGCTGGAGGCGATCACCAGCGTATTGCGCGGCTCATAGGCGTTGCGCCGGTGACGGCGACTGTCTTCCGGTGCATGCCAGCGATTAAGCACTTCAAAGGCGAACTCGATACTCTCCAGCGTTGACTTACCCCAAATCGCCTCCGGATTGTCCTGTGAGTGCGCATGTTTCATTGCATAACGGTTCGGGTGATCGGCGGTATATGCAAGCCGCTCGGCATCGCTCAATTCCGCGCGGAACAGCGCTTTGTTTCCGGCGGTTTGCGCGTCGGCCAAGGTGCCGTCGGGCAGGGTGACGATGTTGGTGTCGAGTTCGTGGCCGCCGGCGCCGGTGCCCTTGTCGGTGTAGGCGACGGCGCAGCCGCGTTTGAGGCTCCACTCACCGGTCGTGCCGATGGCACCATAGATGCCGCGCGAACCGCTCGACGGCGCGGCCACAATACACGGCTGTTCCGGGTTGAAATGCGCCGGCACCTGCACCAGCAAGGTCACGTTCTTCGCTTCGCGTACATTGCGGCTGGTGCGGTATTCCGTGCCTGGAATCAGACCTTCGCCGAGCGTGTCGTTGCCGTCGAGATCGAGATTGGGGCCGAACAGCCGGCCGAAGCCGCCGCCATCGGTGACGTCAACCAGTGCGCGATAGTTGGCCCAGATGTTGAGGCGGCGCAGCTCAGCCGGCGTCGGTACCAGCGGGTCGGCGATGGCCGGCGCCTCGGCCGAAGCGAGACCGGACTTGCCCAGCCCAGCGGTGAGCAGATCGTCGTCGCCACCGTGCTCGGTGATGACGACGGTGGAGTGTCCGGGGTGCGATACGCTCGCGGCGTTCGTCATGGCCGGCGCAAGCGCCAGCGCACCCAGCAAGCCACACAGTGCGGTTTTCTTCATGTCTTCTCCTGCGGTGTCGGTTTAATTCGTCGCGGGCGTGTGGCGGAATGTCGATCGACTATTGCAGTCAACTAGAATCGATAGCCCGTCTCGCTTCGCGCCCTCGGGGCCGAACGTCCTGCAATGCGGCAGCGAGAGAATAGCGCATATGCATGCGGCGGGGCGCTCAAGGTAGTTGTCACCCGCGATATTGCTGTGTAGCGTGGTGAGTGCGGTGCCGGCGCTTCCAGGCGCGACGAGGGTGCGCGCATTAAGTAGCATTATTTCGCGCCGGTTCGCGCGCTTCCGAATTCGCCGCCCTACAGGACAGCAAACATGAATTTCGAGATCACCGGCACATACACTGACCTGTACCAGATCGCGATGGGCCAAGCGTATTTTCTCGGTGGCGAGCGCGATCTGCATGCCACTTTCGACTATTTTTTTCGCAAGGCACCCAACGATGGCGGCTACACCGTGTTTGCGGGGCTGGCCGATGCGCTCGAAATGCTGCACGACCTGCGTTTTTCGGCCGAGGACATCGAATACCTGACGTCGCTTGGCTTCGACGCGGACTACCTGAGTCACCTCAAGCAGTTGCGCTTTCGTGGCACGATCCACGGCGTGCGCGAGGGCGAAATCATCTTCCCCACTGCGCCGTTGCTCCGGGTGTCGGGCAACATCATCGAAGTGCAACTGGCCGAGACGCTGCTGCTCAACGTGCTCAATTTCCAGTCGTTGATCGCCACCAAGGCGTCGCGCATCCGCTCGGTGGCGAAGGACGCCATTCTGAGCGATTTCGGTTTACGCCGCGCGCAGGGACTGGGCGGAATATGGGCGGCGCGGGCGGCCGCGGTCGGCGGCTTCGACTCGACCAGTAACGTGTATGCCGCGCGCCGTTATGGGCTCAAGGCCGAGGGCACGATGGCGCATTCGTATATCCAGTTACACGAGGACGAACTGACCGCCTTTCGAAAATTCGTCGAAGCGCATCCCGATCGCGCCACCCTGTTGGTCGACACCTACAACACACTCGAAAGCGGCGTGCCAAATGCAATCAAGGTCGGGCACGAGATGGCGGCGCGGGGCCAGCGCTTGCGCGCGATTCGCCTCGATAGCGGCGATCTGTCCTTCTTTGCCCACAAGGCGCGCGCGATGCTCGACGACGCGGGGCTGAATTACGTCAAGATCGCCGCCTCCAACCAGCTCGACGAACACATCGTGCGCAGCCTGTTGCAGCAGGGCGCGCCGATCGACATTTTCGGCGTCGGCACGCGGCTCGCCACCGGCCAGCCGGATGGCGCGCTCGACGGCGTCTACAAACTCGCCGCCGCGGGCGATGCGCCGCGTATCAAGATTTCCGAAAACGTCACCAAGGTCACCCTGCCGGGTGTCAAGCAGGTCTGGCGGCTGTTCGACGCAGATGGACGTTTTTTCGGTGCAGACGTCGTCGGCACCGCAGACGAAGCACAGCCCGCGCGCATGATCGATCCCTTCGATGCGGATAAGACGCTCGACCTATCGTCCCTTCGTGGCGAAGCGCAGATGCAACTTCTCATGAAGAATGGAGAAGCGGTGCAGCCACTCGCCGGCGTCGAGGAGGCCTCACGATATTGCCAGGAGCGCCTCGCGCTGCTGCCGGACGAATACAAGCGACTCGAATATCCGCACAAATACAAAGTCGGCATCAGCGACGCGCTACACGACCTGCGCAACGCGCTACGCCGCAAATATGCCCCGGGGAAAACACCATGAAACATGCCGCGCTGATTCTCGTCGATATCCAGAACGATTTCCTGCCCGGCGGCGCGCTCGCCGTGCCCGAAGGCGACGCCATCATCCCGGTCATCAATGGCATCCAGCCGCGCTTCGATCTGGTCGTGGCCGCGCAAGACTGGCACCCGCCAGATCACAAGAGCTTTGCGTCCAACCATCCGGACGCTAAACCCTTCGACCAAACCACGCTGCACGGCCTGCCGCAGACGCTATGGCCAGATCATTGCGTGCAGGGCACGCCGGGTGCCGATTTCGCACCGTCACTCGACATGCGCCGCGTCGAGGCTATCTTCCGCAAGGGCACCGATCCTGAAATCGATAGTTATAGCGGTTTCTTCGACAATGGCCGGCGCAAGTCGACGGGGCTGGCCGACTACCTTCGCGGGAAGGGGGTAACGTCGGTCTATGTGGTCGGCCTCGCCGGCGACATTTGCGTTTGGTTCACCGCGCGCGACGCCGCCGAGGCCGGCTTCCGCACGACGATGGTGAACGACGCTTGCAAGCCGCTCGATGAAGCGGCGTTCGCCGCGCAGGCAGAAGAACGCGACGCGACGGGCGTTGCGCTCGTTGAATCGACGGCATTGTAGGTGGGCCTTGAACAAATCGCGAGTGACATCCGGGTGAGATCAAACACCCTTGTCACCTGCCGCGTTTTAACCTCGCGCCCGCCATCGTCTCAAAGGCGGGTTTCACGCTGCTGGAACGGAGGTTTTCAGCGTTTCAACTCAGCAGCGTTTGGGGCCGCGGCCGTTCTTGCAATAGTAAATATAGGTGGCGGGTCAAACGTCCCCAGCAACAATATGTCAGGTTTACGAACGCAGGGCGCTAAGTACCGTTTCTGGTTCTTTAGCCAGCACATTGAGTAAGACCCTGGCAGGGCCCTGCGGCTGACGATCCCCACGCTCCCAGTGGCGAAGCGTGCCAAGGCTGATGCCAAAGGACGTGGCGAACTCACTCTGCGACATGCCAACTTGTCTCCGGATAGCTTTGACGTCCAATGGCCCAATTTTACGAATGTTGGCTTTTATGGGCTTACCCTCAGCGTGGGCAATGGCTTGCTCCAACCCCGATTTGATACTTTCAAACGCTTCGCTCATTTTTGACGCTCCGACAGTTGGACCAGCAA
>CBDTZF010000259.1:0-4099 GCA_965364825.1 uncultured Rhodocyclaceae bacterium
CACGGGTTGATGCCGCTCGATGCGGCCATTCCGCTGTTGCATCAGCCGCCGCCCGATGTCGACGCCACGGCACTCGAAACGCGCACCCATCCCGCCTGGCAGCGCCTCAAATTCGAAGAGCTGCTGGTGCAGCAACTGTCGCTGCGCAAGGCCCATGCGGCGCGACGCGCACGCACGGCGCCGTCGCTGCAGGGCACGGGTGCGCTCACCGACGCCTTGCTCGCCGTCTTGCCGTTCTCGCTCACCGGCGCGCAGCGTCGCGCGGAAGTGCAAATTGCCGACGATCTGGCGCAAGCGCATCCGATGCAGCGCTTGCTGCAGGGCGACGTCGGCAGCGGCAAGACCGTCGTCGCCGCGCTGGCCATGTTGCGTGCGGTCGAAGCGGGTTGGCAGGCGGCGCTGATGGCGCCGACCGAAATCCTCGCCGGGCAGCACTACCTCAAGTTGTGTGCGTGGCTCGAAACGATGGGCCTCACGGTCGAGTGGATTGCGGGCAGCGTCGGAAAAAAGGCGCGCTCGGCGGCGATGGGGCGGCTGCAAAGCGGCGAATCGATGCTCGCCGTCGGCACCCATGCGCTGATCGAAGATCCGGTGACGCTGCCGCGCCTCGGCCTGGCGGTCGTGGACGAGCAACATCGCTTCGGCGTGCGCCAGCGTCTGGCGCTGCGTGAAAAGGGTGACGCGGCCAGCCCCCACATGCTGATGATGTCGGCGACGCCAATTCCGCGCACGTTGGCGATGAGCTATTACGCCGATCTCGACGTGTCGGTGCTCGACGAACTGCCGCCCGGGCGCACGCCGATCGTCACCCGGCTGGTGTCCGATGCGCGCCGCGACGAAGTGATCGGCCGCGTGCACGACGCCTGCCGGGCGGGGCGCCAGGCCTACTGGGTGTGCCCGCTGGTGGAAGAATCTGATGCGCTCGAACTGCAGACCGCAATCGACACACATGCCCATCTCGCCGAACGACTCGACGACCTCAAGGTCGGCCTGGTGCACGGGCGCATGAAAGCCGAAGAGAAGCGCACCACCATGGCCGCCTTTGCCGCCGGCGAGCTGCAGCTGCTGGTCGCCACCACGGTGATCGAGGTCGGTGTCGACGTGCCCAACGCGAGCCTCATGATCATCGAACACGCCGAGCGCTTCGGGCTCGCTCAGTTGCACCAGTTGCGCGGTCGGGTGGGGCGTGGCAGCACCGATTCGGTGTGCATTCTGCTGTTCAGCGATGAACTCTCGCAGACCGCGCGGGCGCGCCTCAAGGTGATCTACGAGCACAGCGACGGCTTCGTGATTGCGCGCGAAGATTTGCGCATCCGCGGGCCGGGCGAGTTCGTCGGCGCGCGCCAGAGCGGCGTGCCGCTGCTGCGCTACGCCGATCTCGAACTCGACGGCGCGCTGGTCGAGGCGGCGCGCGATACCGCCGTGGATCTGCTGGCGGCGCAACCCGCGCTCGCTGAGGCGGTGATGCACCGCTGGCAGGGCGGACGCGAAGGGCTGTTGCGCGCGTGAACCGTTGACCCGCAGCCTGATCTCGCTTCGACAGCACCCACGGTGTGCGGCCGCGTACGACTCCCCTCGCCCTCCGGGAGGAGGGGCCGGGGGTGAGGGCGAGCGCGCACCGAGTGAAAAGCGGTGCACCCAACAACGGTTTCCAGATTGAATACGTTAAGATTCGCGCCGGTTGATCATGTCCCCCATCTCCCATTCCCGATGCTGTTCGCCTGATGACTGGCTGGCGCACCCGCCGCGTGCGACGGTGCGCCCGGCGCTGCGACCGTGGCTGATCGATCCCGGCTCGCTCACCGCGCGCATCCGCGCGCGATGCACCGAATTTCATGTCGAAGTAATCCGCCAGGCGCTGGCACGGCCGCATCCCGACGAAGCCGAGGCGCTCGGTTTGCGCTCACGCGAGCATTCCTGGTTGCGCGAAGTTCTGCTCCACGCCGATGGCGTCCCCGTGGTATATGCGCGCTCGGTGTTGCCGCGCCAGAACCTGCGCGGCGCGTGGCGCCTGTTCCACGGCATCGGTTCGCGGCCGCTCGGCGCGGCGCTGTTTTCCGACCCGCGCATCGCGCGCCAGCCGCTACGCTGCGCGCGGCTCGATCGACGTGATGCGCGCTATCATCGGGTGATGTCTCTTCTTGGCGACCCGCGCCTGCCGGCCAGTCTGTGGGCGCGCCGTTCGCTGTTCCGTTTGCGTGGCCGTGCGCTGCTGGTCAGTGAGATTTTTCTGCCGGCCATTCTCGATTTGTGATCATGACCCTGACCGAACGCCTGCGGCTGTACGAACGTCTGACGCGGCTCGACAAGCCGATCGGCATTCTGCTGCTGCTGTGGCCAACGCTGTGGGCGGTGTGGATTGCCGGCATGGGGCGCCCGTCGGCGTTCATCGTGTGGATTTTCGTGCTCGGTACGGTGCTCATGCGCTCGGCCGGCTGTGTCATTAACGATTATGCCGATCGCAATATCGATGGCCATGTCACCCGCACCCGCGGGCGACCGCTCGCCACCGGTGAAATCGGCAGCAAGGAGGCCTTGCTGCTCGCCTCCGGGCTGGCGCTGCTCGCCTTCACCTTGATCTTGCCATTGCATCCGCTGGTGCGCTGGCTGTCGTTGCCGGCGGTGTTTCTCGCTGTGAGCTATCCCTTCACCAAGCGCTTTCTCGTTATTCCGCAGGCTTATCTCGGCGTTGCCTTCGGCTTCGGCATCCCGATGGCGTTCGCCGCGCTGCAATATGCGGTGCCGCCCGTGGCCTGGCTGATGCTGCTCGCCAATGTGTTCTGGGCAACGGCGTACGACACCGAGTACGCCATGGTCGACCGGCCCGACGACCTGAAGATCGGTATCAAGACCTCGGCGATCACCTTCGGTCGCTTTGACGTTGCCGCGGTGATGGTGTGCTACGCGCTGTTTCTCGGCCTCATGGCGGCGGTCGGGGTGGTGGTCGGGTTGGGCGTTTTCTATTACATCGGGCTGCTGATTGGCGCCGCGCTGGCCGGCTACCACTACACGCTCATCCGCACGCGCGATCTGGAAGACTGCTTCCGCGCCTTTCGCCACAACAACTGGATCGGCTTCGCGGTGTTTGCCGGCATCGTGCTCGACTACCTGATCTCGCCGATGGGTTGAGCGGTGGGTTCTATCTTTCGTTGTAGCGCGGCGGCCCCAGCCGATGGTGCACGTCGCGCAACACGCCCGGTTCCTGATCACTGCCCGCTCAATCGTGTTCCCCTTCCTCCGGCAGGTATTCCCACATCTCGTTCTGATGCAGCCAAAGCGGGTCTGCGTTTCGCCGTATGAATTCCTCGGTATCCATGCCATCGATCGTCGGGGGTCGTTTGATCCTGACCTGCTTGCCGTTCATGAACACCAACATGTAATTGGCTCGCGCTTCCTTCTTTGCTCTTTTTTGAGCGGGAGTGAGCTTTTTTTTGACCTTCGCCATCGTCTCAACCTACCGGATGAATACTGAATGCGAGCGTCGAGCCGCGGGCGCGCCGGCCAAGGCGTCGCGCGTAGCGGAGCCCGCAGTACCACCCTGGATGGCGTCGCGTCGTTCCCCGCTCGTCAGCGACCGCGACTTCAAATCATGCCGGATCCGGACAGGCGCCCGTCAAGCCCCCCACCGCATTTACCTCACGCCGTTGCCGCGCCTTGACGTTGCGGATGGTTATCCCCAGTTCGACCGGCACCGGCTGGCTCAGGATGTCGAGCACCGGGCAATGCGCATCTACCGCTGCCCGTAGCTGCTGTAGCTGGGCTTCACTCGCATCCGATTCGAGCGTCACCGTGCCGCGGATGCTGCGATATCCCGGCCGCACCTCATCATCCACACCGAAAAAGCCGCGCAGATCGATCTGTCCTTCGAGCTTGACCGACACATGGTCCAGCGGTATATCCATTGCCGCCGCATAGGCACGATAGGTGATCTCCTGACACGTGCCCAGGGCGGCAAGAATCAGTTCAACCGGGTTCGGGCCGGCGTCGGTGCCGCCGAGGCTCTCGGGCTCGTCGGTGATTATTGAATGCTGGCGCATGCGCGCCTCCGAGCGTAGCCCGCTTTGCAGGTTCGAAGACGACGCGAACGTCGCTTGTGCGG
>CBDTZF010000260.1:0-4091 GCA_965364825.1 uncultured Rhodocyclaceae bacterium
CGGATCGCCGATTCGAACTCGTCCACGCGCGTATGGGCGGGCACCCAGCCAGCCTCGATGTGGGCCAGCGCGACGCGCTTGTAATCGCGCTGGAAGAAGGCCAGAAAGTTCTGAGCGAGGTAGTTTTTGTCTTCTTCGTTGAGCGTGCCCATGATGCCGAAATCAAGCGCGATGTAGCGCCCGTCGCTGGACACGAAGATGTTGCCCGGGTGCATGTCGGCATGAAAGAAGCCGTCGCGGAACACCTGGGTGAAAAAAATCTCCACGCCCGCGCGCGCCAGTGCCGGCAGGTCGGTGCCCTGGGCAAGCAACGCCGGTGTGCGCGAGATCGGGATGCCATGCATGCGCTCCATCACCATCACGTGCTTGCCGCAATAGTCCCAGTACACCTCGGGCGCCATCATCAGCGTCGAGTCGCTGAAGTTGCGTCGCAGTTGCGAGCAGTTCGCGGCTTCGCGCATCAGGTCGAGTTCGTCGCCCAGATGCTTGGCGAATTCGGCCACCACTTCACGCGGTTTGAGCCGCCGGCCTTCCGGCCAAAGCTTTTCGAGCAAGGTGGCCGCCACATCGAGCAGCGCCAGATCGTGGGCGATGACCTTTTCAATGCCCGGCCGCAGCACCTTCACCGCCACTTCGGTGCCATCGTGCAGGCGCGCAAAATGCACCTGCGCGACCGACGCCGAGGCCACTGGCGTGCGCTCGAACTCGGCAAAGACGGTATCGACCGGACGCTCGTAGAAGCGCTCGAGCACGGCGACTGCTTCGGCGGAGGGAAAGGGCGGCACGCGGTCTTGCAGCAGCGCCAGTTCGTCAGCGAGGTCGGCGGGTAGCAGGTCGCGCCGTGTCGACAGCATCTGGCCGAACTTTACGAAAATCGGTCCCAGCGATTCGAGCGCCCGGCGCAGACGCACGCCACGCGGCTCGCTGAAACGGCGCCAGAAGAACACCACCCCCCACAACCGCACCAGCGTGCCGCTGGTATCGGCCGCGAGCACCATGCGGTCGAGGCCGAAACGCAGACTGACCATCACGATTTTGAGAAGACGCAGTAGACGCACGAGGAGCTTGGGCCGAAACAAAAGGGCAATTGTGCCTGTAAACCCTTGACCGCGGGGTGGGGACGCACGCGCGCGCAGCGCAATCGCATGAACGTCTGGCGTTGCAGTTCGACGGCTGAATCAAGTCTCGTCATCTACGCGGAATCGCAATTCATGTGATTGCCCTGCACGCGCGAGAAGTGACCCACGACACTGACAGGACACGCGCGCAGCGAGACGATGAAAGCCCATCCGCCGCCGTCTGCGCAGGCATCGGGCTTGCCCTTGCATGGCAGCGTGCTTTAATCAGAGGAACGCCGCGTGACGCCCGCCGGGTCCGGTCCGTACGGTTCACGCCAAGGAGGACGTATGAGCAAGCAGGCTTTGTGTATTGGCATCAACGACTATCCAGGCACCGACGGCGATCTGGCCGGCTGCGTTAATGATGCGCAGGACTGGTCGGCGCTGCTCGGCGCGCACGGCTTCAGCGTGCGCAGCCTGCTCGACGCGCAGGCCACGCGCGCCGCGATGGTGCAGGCGATCGGCGATCTGGTCAGCGGCGCGTCCGCCAATGACACCGTGGTGATCACTTATTCCGGTCACGGCACCTGGGTGCCCGACAGCTCGGGCGACGAGCCCGACGGCCGCGACGAGGCGCTGTGCCCGCACGACATCGGCGACGGCCAAGCCTTGCTCGACGACGACCTCGGTGAGCTGTTCGCACAGCGTGCCACAGGCGTGCAGGTGCTGCTCATCTCCGACAGTTGCCACTCCGGCTCGGTGACGCGCGGCAACGAGGGCGATCTCGATCCCTCGTTGCCGCGCGCGCGCTTCCTGCCGCCGGCCGCGTGGATGGGAGATGCGCTGCCGACCGGCATGGCGGAGCGGCCGCGCTGGCTGTTCGGCGGGCTGTCGCGCACTGGCGGCGATCTGCTGCTGGCGGGCTGCCGTGATACCGAGTACAGCTGGGACACGCGCTTCGGCGGACGCCCCAACGGCGCCTTCACCTACTACGCACAAAAGACCTTCAAGACATTGCCCGCCAGCGCCAGCTACCAACAATGGTTTCGCGCCATCGGCCAGTATTTGCCGTCGACGCGGCTGCCGCAGACACCGCAGATTTTCGGTGCGCGTCGTCTGCGCAGCGCCAAGGTATTTTCCTGACGCTCGCGCTCTCCCGATTGCGCCGTCCACAATAACGACAAGGATTCCGCCGCATGCCAGCCGACCGCAGATACCTATTCGCCGGCACCGAATCGATCGATATCACGCCGCCACCCACCAAAGCGGTCGACATCACGCGCGCCCGGCGGATCGTGCCGGCCACTTCGCGAAATGCCACCGCAGTGGCTGAAGTCGAGGCCGATGCGGTGGTACGGGTCGAGCTGGAAAATGGCTTCATTTTATGGAGCCGCGCCGACGACCTGCTGCATGAGCGCGGCAAGGCACTGAGCCAGCGGGATGGCGAAACCACCTGGTCGCTCGATTTCACCCCGCGCCCCGGGCGCCCGGTGGCTGGTGGGCAGCGGGGTTTGCTCAAGCTCGCCGTCAAGGTGCTTGATGTCTTCGGCATCAATCTCAAGGAAAAAGCCGCCGTCAAACTGGGCGAGGCGCTGGAGGATCGCAAGCTCGGGCGCGCTCCGGGGCTGTACCGCTGCGGCATTGAGCGGGCGGACGACGGCAAACCGCCGTTGCATCCAGTCGACGCGCCGATCACCGCCGACGGCCCGCTGCTGGTCTTCCTGCATGGCACCGGATCGAGCGTGGGCGGTGGCTTTGGCGCGCTTTGGGCCGCTGACAACCCGGCCGGCGCGACGCTACGCAAACAGTTGACAGCACGTTACGGCGAGCGCGCCTTCGCCTTCGAACACCGCACCCTGACCGAAAGCCCGGTGATCAACGCGCTGGCGCTCGCGCGTGCGCTGCCTGAGGGCGCCGAACTGCATCTGGTGAGTCATTCACGCGGCGGCATGGTGGGCGAGCTGATGTGCCTGGGCATGCGCGATGCCGCAGCCGATCCGCTCACGCCCGCGCTGATTGACACCCTGTTTGCCGCTGATCGTACGGTGGCGGAACAACTCAACATGCGGCTTGACGACGCCGAGGCGAAGAAGCGCGATGCCGCCTACGACGCCGATCGCAAGGCGCTCGCCGAGTTGCTGGCGGTGCTGCGCGACAAGCGCATTCAAGTCACCCGCTTCGTGCGCGTCGCCTGCCCGGCACGCGGCACCACGCTGGCCTCGGGTCGCCTCGACCGCTGGTTGTCGGTGGTGGACTTCATCTCCGGCAACAGCCTGTTCGGCGACGCGGTCGATTTTCTCGTCGCCGTGGTCAAGGAGCGCACCGATCCGCGCACGCTGCCGGGGCTCGAAGCGATGATGCCGGGCTCGGCACTCACCCGCCTGCTGCAGCACCCCGATCTCGAAGTGCGCGCCGATCTGAGCGTGATCGCCGGCGATGTCGAAGGCGATTCGCTGTGGAGCCAGATCAAGCTGCTCGCCGCCGATTGGTTCTACAGCGCCGATCACGATCTGGTGGTGAATACCGGCTCAATGCTGGGCGGCCTGCGCCGACCCGTCGGCGGCGCGCGCTACCTGCGCGATGAAGGCGCCGAAGTCACCCATTTCAAGTACTTCGCGAATGAAAAATCGGTGCGCTGGCTGGGTGCCGGCCTGCTGCGCGCCGATGACGCCGACGGCGGCTTTCTACCGATTGAAACCGCACCGCATGAAGCGCCGCGCTGGCGTGAGGCGCTGCGTCGCAGCCGCGCTGCGGCCGGCGCACGTCCGCTCGCGGTAGTGCTGCCGGGCACCATGGGCAGCGTGCTGCAGCAACAGGGCGAGACGGTGTGGATCGACTACTGGCGCTTGCTGCGCGGTCAGCTCAAGCGCCTGCGTATGGGCGCGCGTGATGTCGAAGCGGTCGACCTGATCGGCGAATTCTACGGGCCGATGATCAATGTTCTTGCCGACTCCCATCACGTCGAAATTTTCCCCTACGACTGGCGTCTGTCGGTACGCGAGGCCGCCGCGCGGCTCGCCACGGCGCTGGAAG
>CBDTZF010000261.1:0-4087 GCA_965364825.1 uncultured Rhodocyclaceae bacterium
GTGCGGGTCGAACTTGACGGCCCCATGGAGGACTGGCCGCGACAGGTGCGGGTCGGCGGCAAGGTGCATGCCGTGATCTTCGCCGGCGGCACCGGCAACCCCATTGCCTGGATTGCACGCGGAATTCAACGTGTGCGCTCCTGGACCAGCTACCTGCATTGAGATCCGAGCAATGTACGTTACGCCCCGCCCTGATGTTCGCGACGACCCGCTCTACGCTGTAAGGCTGGCAGCGACCGGAATGCTGGCCTACGCCGCCATCCCGTTGTTGAGCCCGGCCCTGCCGGCGATTGTCGCGGCACTGCCGGTCGGTCTGATCGCGGCGCAGCGCAAGGTGTTCAAGCCGCAAACGGCGATCGCCGGACCAATCACGATGATCGTGCTGGTTTACGCGATGGCCTGGTTCGTTGAACAGCTCCGCCCGATGCCCCTGGTCTATGTAGGCGCGATGTGGCTGACCTATTTCGCGGGTTTCAACATGATTCTGCGAAGCGGCGCGCAGGCCGGGATGCTGATCGTCATCGTCGCGACGCTGATGTCGGTGATGGGCATGCACGGCACGGCGATCACGGAAACGATGCGCGACGGATTTGTGCAGGCCGCGCTGGTTGCGCTCGTGCTCGGGCCACTGGTCTACGCGCTGTTTCCGCCGCACACGTCCGAGGCGCATGTTGCCGCGCCCGAGCCCGGCACCGGCAACGTGGTACTGGGCGCCGCGATCCGCGCGACGGTGCTTCTGGGCCTCAGCTTCTGGCTCTACTCGGTGATGCAACCCTCGGACATGACGATGGCGATCATCGCCGTTATGGTGCTGGTCTTCCCCACCCGCCGGGCGGTGTACTTCGAGGCCCGCCAACGCGTGCGCGCCACGTTTTACGGCGGGGCCGTGGCACTGGCCATCCTCGCGCTGTACACGCTGTCCTCGCATCTGCCGATTTTGCTCGGCCTGATCTTTCTCGGCGGTCTGTGGCTTGGCAGCCGGATGCTGAGCGGCCGCCATCCGAGCATGGTTTACCAGTACGCCTTCTCCGTCGCGTTGGCCCTCATCGCCGGAGCGCTTTCGACGCAGGATGCGGCATACGCCACGTTCACCCGCATCGTCCTGACCGTCACCGGCGCGTTCACCGCCGCCTTCGCGGTGGCGCTGCTCGACGAAATCACGGCGTGGCGCGACAAAGAAGAAGGCGCGGACATGGGCGGTGATTCGGCGGCATCTCGAGGGGGCTCGGGTGCTCGCGACAAGCAGCTCACGAAAAACAGCGGCCAGCGGCCGACCGGGGTGCCCGCTTTCTACCGCCACCCCAATAACGTTAAAGTAGCGCCTCATCCGTATTGCAAGGCGACCCCTCAACCGTGATCCTGACCCGCCTCCTGCGCTATCTGCTCGTGCCCTGGCGCGCCGGCAAGAAATGGGCGGATGACCGCTGCACCACCTATGCGGCGGCACTCGCCTACTACTCCGCCTTCTCGCTCGCACCCATTCTCATCATCGCGGTGTCGGTAGCCGGCCTGGTATTTGGCGAACAGGCGGTGAGCGGGCGGATCGTCACCGAGCTCGAAGGGATGATCGGGACGGACGGCGCCCAACTGATCCAACGCATGATCGCCGCCAGCCACGATTCCGGTCAGGGCGGGATTGCAACCGCCATCGGCATCGGCGCCATGTTGCTGGGCGCAACCGGCCTATTCATGCAGATGGCCAACGCCTTCGAAGCCATTTATGGCCCGCGCCAAAGCAACCGCAGCGCGTGGGTGAAGCAACTGCGCCTGCGCCTGCGCGGCCTCACCATCATCATCGGCGTCGGCTTCCTGCTCATGGTCTCGCTGGTTGCCAGCACTGCAATCGCGGCGTTCAGCGAGTACGCCACCCGCGGTTTCGCGGCGCTGCTGTGGCTCGCCACGTTGCTGCAGATCGGCATCACGATTTTGCTGCAAACGAGCATGATCGCGATCCTCTATCGACTGCTGATACCACGTAAACTCAGCCACCGCGCGTTGATCGTCGGCGCCGTCACTACGGCGCTGTTGTTCGAACTGGGCAAATGGGGCATCGGCGTGTACCTCGGCCGAAGCAACGTCAACGCCACTTTCGGCGCCGCCGGCTCACTCGCGATCGTGCTTCTGTGGGTGTATTACGTTTCACTGATCATGCTCTACGGCGCCGAAGTCACGCTGCAGCTCGACCGCATCAAGCGCGTCGGCAACCGCGTCATCCGCAGGCCGAAACGCAGCAAGAAAGCGAAGAAAACGAAGGGCGAAACGGCAACAACCGCCGAGGACGCCGACACGCCGGCATTGTTCATGCCCCCAGCCGACGACAGCTCCGTGACCGAGCCCGGACGCAACGCGCCCGCAAGCTGACGCTTCAACCGCCTGCACGCTTCACCGTGTAGCCATCCTTTTTGAGACGCTCGATCACCCGTTCGCAGTGGTCGCCCTGAACCTCGATCACCCCATCGCGCACCGTCCCGCCCGCACCGCAAGCGGTGCGCAGGGTTTTTCCCAGCACCGCCAGCGCAACCGCATCGAGGCTCACGCCGCGCACCACCGTCACCACCTTGCCGCCGCGCCCGGCCTTCTCACGGCTGACCCGCACCACGCCGTCGCCCGTCCCAGTTTTGATCGCGCGCGTGGCGCACTCGCAGGCGTCCAGCGCTTTTCGGCACTCCGGACAGGTGCGCCCGTTTTCGGTGGAGTAGACCAATCCGCCAGTGCCCGATTTACGCATTCCGTTTCCGTCTCCCGAAGTCAACAAGCGGCTGCCGGAACTGGACGATGCGGTAGGTCTCGGAAAAGCCCATGCGGCGATGAAAGTCCTGCGCGGCGGTGTCGTCGGCGAGGGTGTCGGTCGCCATTTCGCTGCAACCGTGACGCTCGAACCACCTCACCGCGTGCTCGATCAAGGCACGGCTGACACCCATGCCGCGCGCTTCGGGCTTGACGAAAACTCCTTCGACGTAGCCCACCGGGCTCGACAGACAACCATCCACCACGTTGCGCAGCGACAATTCGGCGAAACCCACGCACACGCCGTCGACCTCGGCAATCAGACACCGCTTGTCTGCCGCGGCTGCATAAAGCGTCGTCTCGACTTCATGAAAAGCCTCATCGAGGTCATCAAAAAGGGTCTGGCGCATGCGCACCCATTGCGCCTTATCGCCCACCTCGACCGGACGCACGGTCACATCCGTTCGCTCCGCGATACGCACTACATGCAGCGGTTTCCGGCCCGCCACGCGTCGCAACTCGCCTTCGACTTCCATGTTCAACCTGACCGTCGTCACATGCCACGACACCGAGCCGAGGCGCTCACGTGCATCGCGCGGCAACACCGCAGCAACCCGGTCTGGCAAAGCCTTGGCGGCAATACCCGGCGGCGCGTCGGGAACGATCGCCAGCAGCGCCTGATGCACGATGCGGTATTTCCACGCTGGAATTGACGTCGGCTGCTTGCCCGGCGTCGGTGTGCGGCACAGCATGCGCTCGTCATCGCGAACGGGACGGGCGGCAGGCGTCATCGTGCCAGCAGAAAAAACAGCGGCACCGGGGCGACGGCAATGAGTATCGTCAGCGCGTAGGCCGGAAACGTGCACAGCCGGCTCAGGCCGGTTGAAAACGCGATACCACCACCGCCCCCGATGAACGAATTCCCCGGCAGGTTGAACAGGCATATCAGCGCCGCATAGCGGTGACGCAGCAACCACGGCACGATGCGACTGGGCGCATGCTGCATGAGCAGCGCGGGGATTTGCGCGGGGGCCAACGTGCTCAAGCGCAAGGCCAGGTCATGCGCCCGGTGCAGGCCGAAAAAGCGAAACACCCGGGCCAAAATGCGCAACGGCACCAAGCGCCCGGCAACATACGCGAGCAACAGCGCCACCACCATGCTGACGTAAACCAGCGGCGCGATCTGATGACCGAACAGCAGCAGCAGGGCGAATCCGATCTCCGCCCCGGGGACGAAGGGCAACGCCGATGCCACCGAAAAAATCACCGCGGTACTCATCAGCATCATGTGCACCCGCGATTCCGTGGATGGCCGAATCTCCATGCTGGCCACGTCGAGCAACTGATTGCCGACAAAGGC
>CBDTZF010000262.1:0-4083 GCA_965364825.1 uncultured Rhodocyclaceae bacterium
AAATGCAGACTGCCCGGCCCGCAGGTGCCGGCGCACACGCTCAATTCGCCCGTGATGAAGGACTCGCCGCCCGCGGCGAGCGCGCCCGCTTCTTCATGGCGGACATGGATCCAGCGCAGATCGGAGCGGCGCACCGCATCGGTGAAATGATTGATGGTGTCGCCGACAATGCCATAGCAGCGCTGCGCGCCGGCCTCAACCAGCGCATCGACGACGACTTCGGAAACGGAACGGGACATCGCGGCTCTCCCTTGTGTGATGCGCAGATGCGGGCCGGTGCCGGCTCAAGCGGATTCAACCTGAAAACGGCAGTTGGACGCGCCCGAGTGTGCGGCTGGCGGGTCGTCTGACAAGGCGCGAGGAGGACGCAGGAGCGGCCCCTGATACGACGAACAACGCGGGCAGGCGGCCCGCCAGTCGTGCAATCGAGCGTGTAGCGTACTCACCCAATCGGTGAGCTTGATTAAAGGTAAAAAATGCAATTCAATCAATAACTTCGCGAGAACGACAAGCGGTCAACTGCTGTTTTCAGGTTCAGTGACCGGCCGCGCGCCGAGCAGTTGCACCAGTTCGTCGTACTCGACCGTTTCCTTCTCCAGCAAGGCCGCGGCGAGCCGATCGAGACGATCGCGCGCCGCGGTGAGCAGCGCGCGCACCGCCTCGTGGCTTTCGGCGAGCAGGCGATCGACCTCGGCATCGACACGCCGTGCGGTGTCTTCGCTGTAGGGCCGGGTGTGGCCCAGTTCATAACCGAGAAAACGATCCTCGCTCGACGTTTCGTAGGCAGCGAGCCCCAGTTCGCTCATGCCCCAGGTGGTGACCATGCGCCGCGCCAGCCGCGTCGCCTCGATGAGATCGTTCTCCGCGCCGGTAGTGATGGCGCCGATCGCTGTCTCCTCGGCGGTGCGGCCACCCAGCATCACTTGCAGACGGGCGAAGAGATACTCGCGCGACAGGTTGTAGTGGTCTTCGGCTGGGCGCTGCTCGGTCACGCCGAGCGCCATGCCGTGCGGCACGATGGTGATTTTGTGCACCGGATCGGCCTCGGGCGTCAGCCACGCGGTGATCGCGTGGCCGCTTTCATGGTAGGCGATGACGCGGCGCGTGGCCTGATCGAGGACCAGCGGCCGCACATCGCCCAGCACGATGCGATCGAGTGCCGCTTCAAAATCGGCGCGCCGGATTTTGTCGTGGTTCTCGCGCGCCGCCACCAGCGCCGCTTCATTGCACAGATTGGCCAGCTGGGCGCCGCTCATGCCCATGGTGATCGAGGCCAGCACGTCGAAGTCGACATCGTCCGCGATCGTCAGCTTCTTGGTATGGATGCCGAGGATGCCGCGCCGCCCCTTGAGATCGGGCAGGCCGACGACGACATCCCGGTCGAAGCGCCCCGGGCGGCGCAAGGCTGGGTCGAGCACGTCGGGCCGGTTGGTCGCGGCCAGAACGATTACGTTGACCTGTGAATCGAAACCGTCCATCTCGACGAGGAGCTGGTTGAGGGTCTGCTCGCGCTCGTCATTGACCTGGCCGAGGCCGGCCCCCCGGCGGCGCCCCACGGCGTCGAGTTCGTCCACGAAGAGGATCGCGGGCGCTGCCGCCTTCACTTCCTTGAACAGATTGCGCACCCGGCGCGCGCCGACGCCGACGAACATCTCGACGAATTCCGAGCCGCTGATCGAAAAGAACGGCACCTGCGCCTCGCCGGCCACGGCACGGGCCAGCAGCGTCTTACCGGTGCCCGGCGGCCCGGCCAGCAACACCCCGCGCGGAATGCGCGCGCCGAGGGCGCGGTATCGATCGGGGTTCTTGAGAATCGAGACGATTTCCTGTAACTGTCCTTTGGCGGCGTCGGCGCCGGCCACATCGGCAAAGGTCACATCAGGCGCTTGTTCGCGATTGAAGCGGCGCGCGGTCGATTGGCCAGCGCCGAAGATGCTCTGCTGCTGCTGCATGGCGCGCCGACCCATCCACCAGAAGAATCCGACCAGCAACACCATCGGCAGCATCGTGCCGATCACGGTGCCGATCCACTGCGGTGTCTTCTCCACGGCGACGATCTCGACGCCATGCTGCTCCAGCAAGGGCAGCAGTTGCGGATCGCCGAAGGCGCTCGGGAACACCGTGGAAAAGTTGTCCACCTGCACCGGTGGCGATGGCGCTGCGCTGCTTCCCTTCGCGCTGTTACCCGGTTCGTTGGCCTTCACCGGCGTGGCGCTCTTCGCCGGCGTGGCGCCTTCCGCCTTCGTCGGCGCGGTGCCTGCCGTTTCCGTGGGCGCTGACCCTGCGCTTTTCGCCGGCGCCGCGCCTTGCGGGCTCTTTGCTGCAGGCGCGGTGGCCTTGTCCTTGGTCGCGTTTGCTTGCTTGGCTTTCACCGGCAGCAGTTGGCCGGTATGTGCGTCCCAGTCGCGCGGACGCGTCAGCGTGCCGACAATTTCGCCGCCCTTGAGGCCGACGCTTTTGACGTTGCCGGCCTTGACCTCGGAAATGAAGACGCTGTAGGGAATCGTGGCGACGGCCGGTTGCTGCTGATTCGACAGCGTGCCAAACGTGTTCCACGCCAGCAACAGGATGAGCACCCCCCACCACATCGCGAGGAAGTTTGGCGAGCCGCGCGAGGGCCCACCGCCGGCGCCGGGTGGTGTGCCGGGCGGCGCGGCCCCCGGCACACCACCCGGTTGATCCGGGCCGTTATTGCCGCCCGGACGAAGGCGCGACACCAGGAAGACTGCGCCCAACAGACTCAGCGCAATCCACGGCCCCCAGGCCAAAATAGAAGTCCACAACGCAGCCGGTTCCATTGAGCAGCTTCCCGTTGACAAGTGATTACAATATTCGCAAGCGAGAACCGTGCCGTATTTCGCGCGGTAACGGAACGATCACTGCACGAGGGCACGGCCGTGCAATCTCATCAACGCAATCAGCATGCTCGAAGGTGTGGCGGGTCAGACGACGGCGGGTTGCCGCCAGCATTGCGTCGCGTTGGGTCGCGCCCTCACTCCCGGCCTCCTCCCGGAGGGCGAGGGGAGGGCGACCAGCAACGCGACGAGGAAGATACCCCGTTTGCGACCGAAAAGTACTCGCCCCTCCCGCCGAGCGAGGGGCTGGGAGTGAGGGCACGGCCACCGACCGACCAGCAAGCGGCAGGTGGTGCGGGCAAATACATTCATGCGATCGCTGGTTGATTTGACCCAGCGCCGGCTGCCAAAACGGTTATATTGAACCGACGGCGCGCCGCTATCGCGGCGAGTGACGCGTCGCAGGCGGCAACGCCGCGCAAAGACAACAAGGCACGCCGCTTGCATGAACAATCAGGCCGGCGGCGGAAATGACCCGCGAAAATCGTCGCTGGGCGCGCCGCGGCGGCAGAACGTTCGGGCGCGAAGATGCGGGCGGAGATCGCCATGACCAGAATACCCATGATTCGTTTCGCCATCGGCCCTGCGGTGGGATGCCTTCAACAATGATCGACGGCCCGCGAGCGCGCTTCCCGATGCATCGTTTCTTCTGGCTGCCGCTCGCCGTCTCCGCCGTGCTGGCCCTAGCGGTGCTGGCCGGGTTGATCGCCATGTCATGGCGCAGCCTGGATCGGTTGCGACCCGTTCAGACGCATCTGGCCCATATCGCGCGCATCCAGGACGTCGGCTTGAAGATGGAGGAAACGCTGCTTAAAGGCTTGCGCGGCGCGCACGTCGATCCGGCCGAACTCGTCACACTCCAGCATGCGACCAAGCGGATCGCCGCACTGGAGGGGGCAATGGACCCGCATACCGCTGAGCGCCTCGATCGCATCGCACAGCGTATCGCGCAACCCGACGCGAATGCGGTGGGAATCCTCTTCGAGGCGCTGGCGGAGCTACGCGCGGTGCTTGCCGCCGAGCGCGCGCAACACGACGGCTTGCTCGAGGACGTCATCAATAGTACCCGTATGGAATTCCGTATGGCGCTGTTTTTGCTGGTCGCCTTGCCCCTGATCGGTGGCGCCGGCCTGATCCTGCTGCGACGCCGGGTGGAACGGCCGCTGCAGGATTTGCAACATCTGATGGCCCGCCTTTCAGGAAGCGATTTCCGCCCGGTGCCGGAGCG
>CBDTZF010000263.1:0-4046 GCA_965364825.1 uncultured Rhodocyclaceae bacterium
ACCGCCGGGGTTGGGGGCTTCGCCGCGTTGCCAGTGGTATTGAATCTTGATGCGGCGATCTCGCTCGGTGCTGAGCGCCTGCGCGGTGTCTGTCAGCTCCGGCGCATCGGCGCGATGGCGCCGGATGACCGATTGCGCGCATTCAGGCGCTTGCGTCTCGCGGTCGAACAGCACGAGGGTGTGGCTGCTATGAGAGGCGTCGTCGCCCGCCACCGTTGACTGATCATGTTCGAAGCACCAAGAGAGCCCTTCATCCGCGAGCAGTCGGACGATGAAGTCGAAATCCCTCTCGCGGTACTGCGTGCTAGGACTTTAAGTGCGTAGCGGTTAGTTGATATCACTGCGCCAGTGGGCGGCGTCGTAGCCGCCCTGCGAATTCTACAATTTCGGCGCTGACTGATCGGGCGACCACTGCCAGAAGGTCTCGCCATAATCGCCACCGACCGACGGCATTGTCTCGCCCTGTTTGAAATGGCGGCGCGATCCGGGTTTGGCGGGGGTGAACCACCAGCCGGCTTCGGGGCAGGGTAGATTGGCGGGGACGTTGGGGCGGTGCCCGAACGCCGCTGTGGCTGTTTCTTCACCTGGAATGCCACCGCCCGAGTCCGCCACGCGTTCGATCAACGTCCAAGTGGCCGGCTGACGCTGCGTAGGCTGGCGGAAATAGCCCAAGTCGTTCAAATCGTCTGGGGTGGCCTGAACATTGGCCTCTGGCGGCGTGTAGCCAGCCACCAGAAACTGCGCGCAACTATTGGGGGCATCGGGCAGATAGACGCCGCATTGGGTGACCTTTTCGTTCGGCCCGACGCGAACTGCCGGGTTCAGTCGATACAGCGGCCAACTTGGGGGCGGGGAGAGCGGGCCACGCGCACCTTCATGATAGTCGTAAGTGAGTTCGCCAATCTCCCAATTGCCTTGCTCAGTATGGCTGATATTCGAGGCGAATTGCCGAGCAATGACCTCGTTAGCGTCGGCTTCCGAATAATAGGGTTCCGGCATCCACTCCCAGTCGTAGTCCCGCTGGATGGCCGTAAACGATGTGTTGACGTTGCCTGCCATGCCGAGTGCATCGGCATCCCCATGTGACAATATGATGAATCCTTCATTCAGACCGTTCAGTGCCCATTGCAGGTTCGGAATGACCGTTTCGCCCCATACGCGATCCGGCTGTTTGAATAGCGGCTGATTCCGATAATCCGGCGGCAGGTGTTTCATGAACTCGGCCAGCGCGTCTTCTGCCGCCCTGACGCACGCTTCGAAGGCGTCGCGCATGGTGCCAAAATAATCTAGCGAGCTGTATCGCTCCAGCAGATAGACCTCTTGCGGAATCAATGGGGTGGGATTCATTCTTTCCAGTTCCTTGTCAGGATCGGCACACCGACGAGGTTAACCTCGACGTCCCCATCGTCATAGCCCCAGCCGGTGTATTGCCTTGCACTCGCGAATTCGGGGTCCACCATCTTGGGATCGACAACGATTTGCTCGGCGCCGCCGTCGAGCCAGAAGGTACTGCCGTTGTCGTCTGCCCTGATGGGTTTTCCGGCCCTGTCTTTCAATTCCTGCGAAGCCGTCTTGCCGCGCCACACTGGTATGCCAGCTCCGGGCGGCACGGTGTAAGTGAGGAATTCGCCGTTGGCGTTCCAGTGATTCCAGACGGCAAACCGGTCGCGCCATTCCGGCTTGCTGCGCAGGCGGTCAAATTCGTTTTTGCTCATCCAGCTGGTGCTGTTGTCGGCGGAACCAGGGCCGACGACACGGTAGAGCATTGTGCCAGGTGGCAAAGTATCCGGAGTTGCGGTGTGAAATGTGTTGAAGGCAGCTCTCAATGGTCTCGGTGCGCGGCTGCCGATGTCGAAATGCCCTGGTGGAACAGGAGGAGGTTTGCGTATAGCCTGATATTTTCCCTGTTTCCCCACCTTCACCCATTCTGGACGCGCCCCTCGCAGCTCTTCCACCTCAGCGTCGAGTTTCATTCTGATGTCGCCATGCAGATTCGGCACATTGGTGCTGGCGCCGTGGTTTATGCGCCGTTCCACATCGAGCCGCTGCGCCAAGCGGTTGAGGTAGTTCTGCACCGGGGCGAGTACATCTGCGAGCGCCCGGTTCGCATTGTTGCGCACACCCTTGACCATCAGCAGCAACTGGCCGGCCTGGGTCTGCATGGCCGCAGTACCCCACTTCTTGACCAGATCAAGCAACGGATTCAAAGCGGCGATGGCCGAATCGAAGGCTGCGATGAGTTTGCTCACGCTGAGGCTGCCAGCCAGTTCGCGCAGTTTGTCGGCCAGATATTTGTAGGGACTGTCGATTTTGAGCGCCGAGAGCGTCCGGCGTACTTCGGGGCGCGCGAGAAAGTCGTTGAGTTTGCGGATGCCCGCTTCGACGTACGGTTGGCTCGCTTGCCACATGTTGGCGTCGAGCGCCTGGCGGCTCACGTTGAACATCGCTTTGCGGCCATAGGCGAACATCACCTTGAAGCAACCTTTGACCAGACTGCCCAGCGTCGGGATGAGGCCAATCAGGGTGAGCGCCAGCGCCACCCAGGCCCAGCGGTTGGTGCTGTCCTGATTGATCTTCTTGCAGTTGGCGACAACATCGCGCACGTCGCACAATTGATCGACGAACGGAATCATCGAGATCACCGTGCCGGTGACCATCTGGGCAGTGCTTTGCTCGTCCGAAAAATCGCCCTGAATGACCGCCCATATCCATTCGGCGGCCGCCGTCAGATCCTGTTTGGCGCTTTGCAGCCATCGCGCCGGTGCGGCGCCGTACCAGGCGAGCGCGTTTTCCAGTTCCTCCCACATGATCTAGCCCAGCCTCTGCCGTGCGGCGCTGACCACCTGCGCGAGTGGATCCCACGGCGCTTCCTTCTCCGGCTGACGCGGTTCGTACTCGACGTAGTCGGCGACCTGCGGAACGTTGTCATGGTGCGCCTGCCCTGCACTATCGAGTTTGCCGCTGATGACCGCGCCTCCCTCGAAATGAATCTTGTAGCCTTGACCGGCAAACGGAACACTGTCTGGGTCGGTGTGACGAATGGCGATCCAGTTTGCTGGCTCATCGGCGCGCTGCACCGGCATTGCCGGCAATTCCGCCGGCGCACGTCCCGGCCCCTCGAACGCCCTCGTCGCCCCCTTGACCGAAAACGTCCCCGGACAGGCGAAAGTGATGTCCATGCCCTTGATCGTGACCGAGGATTGCCCGGCGCGCAGCACGATCTCCTCCTTGGCGAGGATGTGGATTTCGTCGTTGGAACTGGTGACGGTGACCGAGTCGTCGGCAAGCAGTTCGAGTTTGTCGGTGTGCGCTTGCAGGGTGTGGGCGCCCGCCGCGGCGATGCTCTTGATACCGCCGGCGTGGCTGAACCAGCTTGCTGCTTCGCCCGCGGTGGTGGCGTGGGTGTGGGCAGCGGCGGCGTGCAGGTCGGCCTGCACCGTGGCGTGGATGTTCTGGCCGGCGAACAGTACCGTGCTGGCCGGGGTGGTGAGGCCGATGCTGTCGGGGGTTTCACTCAGGATGATCGGTTTGGCGAAGCGTTCGGTGGCATCGCCGAGTTCGCGGCTGCCGGGGCGGGCTTTCTTGGCCTCCTGTCCGCCGACGCTGCCGCTGTATTTGCCCTCTTTCTGCGCGTCGATGGCGTCGATGAATTCTCGCTGTGCGCGGTTCGATGCGAGCGCAAGCGCGCCTTGCGCGGCAGCAGCGTCCGAGAGTGCTTTCGCGGTTTGTTCAGCGGCCCGAAGTTGCGCGACCGCTTCGGGGATTTCCATTTGCGTGCCGGTGGCGTTTTGCCGCGCGGTGGCGCTGATGAGCATGCCTTCACCCGCGCGCACTGCCAGCCAGCCGTCGGTGCGCAGCTCAAACCCCGTGCCGCGCCAGGCGCCGCGCGTGGGGCCGCGTTGTTCGATGAGGTGACCGAGGCCGAGCTCGCTCGCCTCATAGGTGGTCGACAGCCGGGTTCTGAGTTGGCCGGGGGCGTCGTCGACCACCCACTCGTTGTGTCCTTGCTGGTAGTTGTGACTCTTCCAGCCGGAGAGCACGCCGGG